>JAIRYY010000158.1 GCA_031267485.1 Tannerella sp. | reverse complement strand
TTGATAAAAAAAAATGCGACAAAATTTGCTTTATATGAAAAAAACATCCTACTTTTACAAAATTTATGCAGTTGGCGGCTTGGACGCCTGATTATTAATTAAAAAAATCTGTTTGACATGAAGAAATTTTATTGGTTATTTTCGTTTGTGATTCTGCTGCTGACGATGTCGTGCGCGGAATCGGGGTATAAATACGAAAGCGTGAAGGGCGATCCGCTCAGGACGCGTATTTATACGTTGGACAATGGGTTGAAGGTTTACCTGTCCGTTAACAGAGACAATCCGCGCGTGCAGACGTATATCGGCGTACGCGTGGGAGGGAAGAACGATCCGGCCGGGACGACCGGGCTGGCACACTATTTCGAGCACCTGATGTTTAAAGGCACCCGGAGTTTCGGGACGTCCGACTATGAGGCCGAAAAGCCGCTGCTGGACAGGATCGAGGCGCTGTTCGAGACCTATCGCAGGACGGAGGGCGATGACCGGCGGCGCGCCATCTATGCCGAAATAGACAGTATTTCGCAGGAGGCCGCCAGGATTTCCATTCCGAACGAGTACGACAAGCTGATGACTTCCATCGGCGCGCAGGGCACGAACGCCTTTACGTCGTACGATGTCACGGCTTATACCGAAGACATTCCGGCCAACGAAATCGAGAACTGGGCGATCATTCAG
The DNA here is from genome assembly GCA_031267485.1 of Tannerella sp. Classification (GTDB taxonomy): domain Bacteria; phylum Bacteroidota; class Bacteroidia; order Bacteroidales; family Tannerellaceae; genus Tannerella. The sequence continues at coordinate 2,560 of JAIRYY010000158.1, read as the reverse complement.
TCCGACCGCTTCACGAATCCCGTCATCCGCGGCTTCCATACCGAACTCGAAACGGTGTACGAGGAATACAACATGAGCCGCACGCGGGATGACCGAAAAGTCTACGAGGAGGTTTTGAGCGCCCTCTTCCCGCATCATCCGTACGGGACGCAAACCGTGCTGGGCACGCAGGAACACCTGAAAAACCCGTCGATAACGAACATCCGGAAATACTTCGACACGTATTATGTGCCCAATAACATGGCCATTTGCATGGTGGGCGACATCAATCCCGACGAAACGGTTGCCATTATCGACAAATATTTCGGCTCGCTCGTGCCGAAGGAAATACCGAAGCTGGAGACGTCGCCCGAACAGCCGATCACCGCGCCTGTCGTCCGGGAAGTAACGGGTCTCGAGGCCGAAAACATCATGATCGCATACCGCCTGCCCGCCGCCAACACACGGGACGCGGCCGTCCTGCAATTCGTCGATTACCTCCTCACGAACGGCAAGGCCGGGCTGATCGACCTCAATATCGTGCAGAAACAAAAGGCCCTCGAAGCGGGAAGCTCAACAAGTCCGATGGCCGACTACAGCCTCTTCCTGATGTACGGAACGCCCAAGGAGGGACAGACGCTCGACGAGGTCAAAGAGCTTTTACTCGAGCAGATCGAGGCGCTGAAAAAGGGCGAAGTCGAAGACCGGCTGCTCGAAGCCGTCATTAACAATTTCCGGCTGAACCAGTATTACCAGAGTGAAAGCTATCAGTACGCCGCCCGCCTGCAGCTGAACGCATTCATCAACGACATCAAATGGGAAGACGCCGTCAACCGGATTGAACTCCAGTCCGGACTGACAAAGCAGGACGTCATGGATTTCTGCAACAAATACCTGAACGACAACTATGCCATCATCTACAAAAGACAGGGCGCGCCGGACGACAACAAAATCGAGAAGCCGAAAATAACGCCGATCCCGACAAACCGCGACACGGAAAGCGATTTCCTTGCAAAGATAAAGGCGCGCGACGTGAAACCGATCGAACCCGTATTCCTTGATTTCTCAAAAGACATGTCCATCTCGAACGTGAAAAACGACATCCGGCTCCTGTACAGGCAAAACACGGCGAATCCCCTTTTCTCGCTCTACTACATCTACGAAATGGGAAATAACCACGACAAGGCGCTGGGGACGGCTTTCAGCTACCTGAACTATCTGGGGACATCGACAAAAACCGCGGAGGAAATCAAAAGCGAACTCTACCGGATGGCATGTTCATTCAACGTCATCGCCAGCAACGAACGCGTATACGTATACGTGAGCGGACTGAGCGACAATTTCGAAAAAGCGATGGCGCTGCTCGAAGAACGCCTTGCCGACGCCAAAGCCGACGCCGGGGTTTATGACAGCTACGTTCAGGACATCCTCAAACAGCGCTCGGACGCCAAACTGAATCAGCAGACAAATTTCAGCCGGCTGAACAATTATGCCATCTGGGGGCCGAAATCGCCGGCCACAAACATTCTTTCGGAAACCGAACTCCGGGCCTCGAACCCGGAAGAGTTCGTCGCGCGCACCCGGGACCTGAAAAACTTTGAACATACCGTCATGTACTACGGCCCTCTGTCGCAAAAGGAAATAACGGAAGCCCTCAACAAAAATCACGCGGTCGGCGAAACGCTGAAACCGATACCCGAACCGCAGAAATTCATCGAGCAGGAGACCGCCGAGAACCGCATACTGCTGGCTCACTACGACGCCAAGCAAATCTACATGGCCATGATTCACAAGGGAGGCCCGTTCGATAAAACGCTCGAAGCCGACCGCACCATGTACAACACCTATTTCGGCGGCGGCATGAACAGCATCGTCTTCCAGGAAATGCGCGAAGCGCGCGGACTGGCCTATTCGGCATGGGCGAACTACCAGCGCCCCGGCAAACCCGACCGCGCCTACGTCCTGAACACGTTCGTCGCAACGCAGAACGACAAAATGAAAGAAGCCATCGAGACGTTCAACAGCATCCTCAGCGACATGCCCGAATCGGAAAAAGCCTTCGACATCGCCCGCGAGAGCATCCTGACCAATACCCGCACACAGCGCATCCTCAAGGAAAACATACTGTGGAGTTTCCTGAACGCCGAAGAGTTCGGATATGCGACGGATCCAAGAAGGGAAATATTCGAGAAAATACCGCTCATGACGCTTGACAACGTAAAAGCCTTCCAGGAAAAGTACATCAAAAACAAACCGTTCACCTATTGCATCCTCGGCGATACAAAAGACCTGGACATGGAAGCGCTGAAGAAAATCGGCCCCGTAAAAACCCTTACGCAGGAAGAAATCTTCGGTTATTAAGAAGGTGGCTAAAGCAGTGTGTGTTTATGCATTGTATTCCACCCCCGTCAATGCGGTTTCCCACTCCGTCATTGCGAGTCTCCCATCCCAGCTTTGCCGGGGGAAAGCGGGAAAAAGCGGCTTGCTAATATGTTGATAATAAGCCGTTATATTTTTCGTCATTGTAAGTCTCCCCCCCGTTATTGCGAGCGGAGCGAAGCAATCCAACTCGTCGCCTGTG
>JAIRYY010000144.1 GCA_031267485.1 Tannerella sp. | reverse complement strand
GAAGCCGGAAGGCCGAAGCCCATCGTCCCAAGCCCGCCGGAAGTGACGACGCTCCTCGTCTCCGTATATTTGAAATAGCGCACGCCCATCATCTGATTCTGCCCCACATCCGTCACAAGAACAGCTTTATTCCCGGTGGCTTCCGATACCTTGCGGACGACTTCGCCCATTCGCAGCGCCGCACCGTCGCCGGGGCTGACTTCCTTCCTTATGACTTTTTCATATTCCTCGTCCTCATCCGGCGCAAACGACTCCACCCATGCGTCATGCCTGGCGGGATTGAGCAGTCCGGTGATTTCGCGCAGCGAAACTTTCGCGTCTCCCAGCACTTTCACATTGACCTTGACATTCTTGTCGATTTCGGCGTTGTCAATATCAAGATGTATTATCCGGGCCTGCTTCGCGTAGGTCTTGAGGTCGCCCGTCACGCGGTCGTTGAAACGCATTCCGACGGCAATCAGCACGTCGCACTCGTTCGTCTTGCGGTTCGGGCCTATGTTGCCGTGCATGCCCAACATTCCCTTGTTCAGCCTGTAACCGGAGGGCATGGCGGAGAGGCCGAGCATGGTGGAGGCTGCCGGTATGTCGGCTTTCTCCAGGAAACGCTTCAGTTCCTCCTCCGCGCCGCTCAGGATGACGCCCTGCCCGACCAGCGCGAAAGGTTTTTCGGCTTTGTTTATTAATTCGGCAGCCTCCTCGATGCGTTCGCGGTTAATATCCGGCCAGGGCTGATAGCTGCGGACGAAATCGACGGGCTCGTACGAATAATCAATCCTGCCGACCTGCGCATCCTTGGCAATGTCAATGACCACAGGCCCCGGCCGTCCCGTTGAAGCAATGTAAAACGCGCGCGACACCGCCCAGGCAATATCTTCGGCATGTCTCACCTGGTAAGCCCATTTGGTTATCGGAAGCGTAATGCCTATCACATCCACCTCCTGAAATGCGTCCGTACCCAGCAGGGACGACGGCACCTGCCCGGCAACGACCACCATCGGCGTACTGTCGAGCATCGCGTCGGCTATGCCCGTAATCGTGTTCGTGGCGCCCGGCCCCGAAGTCACCAGCGCCACGCCGACCTTGCCGCTTACCCTGGCGTAGCCCTGGGCGGCATGTGTCGCGCCCTGCTCGTGGCGCACCAGAACGTGCCGCAGCCTGTCGCGATAATCGTAGAGCTTGTCGTATATCGGAATAGCCTGTCCTCCCGGATAGCCGAAGATACATTCCACTCCCTCGGCAATCAATGTACGGAGCAGCGCTTCCGAACCGGTTATCTTATCTTCTTTCATCAGTCATTTCAATTATAAAACCATATCCGCAAATGACGCGAATTATCAATCTAAAATCCTCACTCCTCCTTTATCCGCCGAAGCGACCATTTTTGCATACGCCTGCAGGGATTTGGGGACGACCCTGTCGCGGGCGGGTTTCCATGCGTCTTTTCCCTTTTCTTCCTCCCGTTTGCGGCGGGAGGAAAGTTCACCGTCGCTCAGGCGGACATTTATCGTTCTTCCGGGGATATCTATTTCTATCAAGTCACCGTCCCTGACGAGGCCAATCGCGCCGCCTGACGCCGCTTCGGGCGACACGTGGCCGATACTCAGCCCGGAAGTGCCGCCGCTGAACCGCCCGTCGGTCACAAGCGCACATTCCCTGCCGAGGTGCATGGATTTGATGTAGGACGTGGGATAAAGCATCTCCTGCATGCCGGGGCCGCCTTTCGGGCCTTCGTGCGTTATGACGACAACGTCGCCGCGGCCAACCCGTCCTCCCAGAATACCGTCGCAGGCAGCTTCCTGCGACTGGAAAACCCTGGCCGGGCCGCTGAAACGCCATATCCGTTCGTCGACGCCGGCCGTTTTCACCACGCATCCGTCGACCGCAATGTTGCCCCTCAGCACGGCAAGTCCGCCGTCCGCAGAATAGGCATGAGTCGCGTCGCGGATGCAGCCGTCCGTGCGGTCACGGTCGAGCGTGTCATAATATGCAGCCTGCGACCCCATCACCGTATTGAACGTTCCGGCGGGCGCGCTGAAGTATATCTTCAGATTCTCCTCCGGCGCGCCGGGATTCATGACGTCATATTCCTCCATTGCACGGGCAAGCGTCCGGCCGTCCACGCGCATGGCCGACGTGTCGAGCAGTCCGGCTTTCGCCAGTTCGCTCATGATGGAGAGTATTCCTCCGGCGCGGTTGACGTCCTGCACATGATATTTTTGCGTGTTCGGTGCAACCTTGCAGAGGCATGGCGTCCGGCGCGAAAGGACGTCGATATCATCCATGGTAAAGTCCACCCCGGCCTCGTTTGCGATTGCCAGCAGGTGAAGCACCGTATTCGTCGAGCCTCCCATTGCGATGTCGAGCGTCATGGCGTTGAGGAACGCCTCGCGGGTCGCGATGCTCAACGGCAGTACGGACGCGTCCCCGCCGCCGTAATATTTACAGGTATTGTCGACAATCAGCCGGGCGGCATCGCGGAAGAGGCGGATACGGTTCCCGTGCGTCGCCACGACCGTCCCGTTTCCGGGCAAAGCCATGCCGAGCGCCTCGTTCAGGCAGTTCATGGAATTTGCAGTGAACATGCCGGAACAGCTGCCGCACGTCGGACAGGCGTGCTCTTCTATCGCGGCCACCTCGTCGTCGCTGACCGACGGGTCGGCCGATTTAATCATCGCGTCGATAAGATCCAGCTTCTGTCCGCCCCACTTCCCGGCCTCCATTGGTCCGCCGGAGACGAAGACGGCCGGTATGTTCAGGCGCATGGCGGCGATTAACATTCCGGGCGTAATCTTGTCGCAATTGCTGATGCAAATCATCGCGTCCGCCCGGTGGGCATTCACCATGTATTCGACGCTGTCGGCAATCAGGTCGCGCGAAGGCAGCGAATACAGCATGCCGTCATGCCCCATCGCAATGCCGTCGTCTATGGCGATTGTATTGAACTCCGCCGCAAAACAGCCGTACTTTTCGATTTCGGCCTTGACAAGCTGCCCTGTTTCGTGCAGGTGAACGTGACCCGGGACAAACTGCGTAAACGAATTTACAATCGCTATAACCGGCTTGCCCATCTGTTCCCTTTTCATCCCGTTGGCTTTCCACAAAGCCCTGGCGCCGGCCATCCGGCGTCCCTGCGTACAAATCGAACTGCGTAATTCCATAGTCATCCTTCTTTTTTAAACCATAACAAAAAAACCTCCCTCCATTACCAGAGAAAGGCTTAAAATATAAATCCCGCATGACCGACCATACAACCTTTCTCACGCAAACGTGCGCAGTACCACGACGTCCACGGAAATTAAAATCGAAAGGTTTTGAACAGTAATCATTGCAATATTTTTTTAATCCGGCGGCAAAGATAGTATTTAATTGACAATTGATAATTGATAACGGAGATTTTTTTTTAATGAAAAACTTATTTTAACGTGTCTGTCCCGGAGGGAAGCGGCTTTGAAACAGTCAAAACGTTTCCTTGAGTAGCCGTTCGACCGTTTCGGCGTCATAGCCGAGGTCGCGCGCCTTTTTGAAGTCGATGGCGGCCGATTCCTTTTCGTACTGCGCCAGTTTCACCCGGCCGCGCAGCATGTAAAGTTCCGCCGAAGGCTCTCTTGTTGCGGCAAACACCTTGTTCAAGTCGGCCACCGCGCGGGCATTTCGCCTCGTCAGGAAATACAGTTCGGCGCGTTCTTCGAGCACGCGCATGTTGCCGGGATATTTTTCGGCAAGATAATTGAATATGATTTCACTTTCGTCGTAAGCTCCGCGCACTTTTTCGAGTATGGCATATCCGAAACGGCCTGCGAATGTCTCCTTGTACGTGTCTATAATCAATTCGAAGTCGGCCTGCGCGAGAATAAATTCACCGGTTTTTATATACAGCAGTCCCCGGTTGTAGAGGCCCTGTTCGTGAGTGGGATAATAGGTTATAAGCACGTTGTAGTCGCTTATCGCCTGTTCGGTTTCGTTCATTTCCGTATACAGTTCCGCACGGTTTATGAGGATAAGTTCGTCTTTCGGCCGCTGGTTCAGCGCCGCCGAATAGGAGATGAGCGCATCGTCGAACTTTCCCTGCCGCCGTTGTATTGTACCGAGGTTTGTCAGGAGCGCAAAATTAAACAGGCTGGCCGGCTCAAGCCGCATGGCCGCTTTCAGGCACTCTTCGGCCGCGGGGAAATCGCCGGCGTCGGAATATTCGTAACTCTTCTTCACAAGTTCCTCGTAACTCTGGGCGGACAATGAAGATGTGCACAACATCATGCCGGCAAGTAAAATAAATAATATTCTCATATATAAAAGGCTTAATTGCGCTGCAAATCTACATAAATAAATCGGACGAAAACGAACATTGCAAAATTATTATGGCCTGACGGTTATTTATATTAAAAAAAACATTATCTTTGCCGCCTCAATTTACTAACAAAGTTTTTATTTAATTATTCAAACATGGCAACAAAAATCAGATTGCAGAGATTCGGTCGTAAGAACTACGCTTTTTATCAGATTGTAATCGCAGACAGCAGGGCTCCACGGGATGGAAAGTTTATTGAAAGGATAGGTTCTTATAATCCGAACACTAATCCTGCTACAATAGATTTGAAATTCGATAGAGCTTTGTATTGGTTACAGACGGGTGCACAGCCCACCGACACCGTCCGTTCGATTCTATCGCGCGAGGGCGTCTGTCTGAAAAAACACTTGCTGGAAGGCGTAAAGAAAGGCGCTTTTGACGAAGCTGCGGCAAACTCAAGGTTCGACGCGTGGCT
>JAIRYY010000100.1 GCA_031267485.1 Tannerella sp. | reverse complement strand
TCTTTGAGTCGCGGCTTTTTCAACTCGACAATAATGTAAGGCGCAGTTGTCCGGTCTTTATCGAAAATCACAATATCGGCGCGTTTTTTCTCGCGTCCGAAAGTGACGGCATACTCCAGCTCGACACGGTCGGCGGGATATTTGTAGTCGTTCAGTATAATCTCAAGATACAGTTGCCTGACGGCTTCTTCAGGCGTAAGGCGAATTTCCTTTTTGCGAACGGCACATGCGATATACGGAACGGGGTTGCCGTTTTTGTCGTTGCGCACAATAATTTTTTGTTCAAATTCATGGACTTGAATGATGTTGAACTGCGATTGCCTGTAGTCGGAATCTTTGAGAATTTCTGCTAATGTCATATTGTTGTGTTTTTTTGCAAAGATACATTTCTATTGTTTTGCCGCATGGGCCGGTAGCCCGGTTTGTACGGCGACCTCCTTTCCGTCCGTACGCCGTCATGTCCTGCTGCCGTACCGTCTGTTGAAGTCGGCTACGGCTTCAAACAGCGTCAGCACGTTTTCCGGCGGCACGTCCGGCAGGATGTTATGCACCGTATTGAAGACGAAACCGCCGCCGGCGGAGAAAATTTCCATTCGCTCGAAGACTTGATCGCGGATCTCTTGGCGGCTTCCGGTGTTAAGCGTGCCGACGTTCTCGATGCCGCCGCCCCAGAAAGTACAGTCTCTTCCAAACTCTTTCTTCAGAAATTCTGGGGACATGTCGCGCGAGTTGGTCTGCACCGGGTTGAAGATCTCGATACCGGCGTCGATCAGGTCGGGCATTAGTCCTGAGATGGAGCCGCAGGAATGAATGAAGGTGTGCATCCGGCTGTGTGACTTGACGTAGTCGCACAGGATTTTGTGGCGGGGTTTGAAAAGTTGCCGGTAGGTTTGGGGGCTCATGAAAGGGCCGGTGGTCATGCCGAGGTCGTCGCCGAAACGGATGATGTCCACCGTGTCGCCCACGGCGGCGCAAACCTTTTCGAGCGTGGCCAGGTGCCTTTTCAGCAGTTCGTCGAGCAGGCGGGCCACCTGGTCGGGTTCGCACAGCAGATCCATCAGGAAATTGTCCATCCGCCGCAGGAACGTACCCCATTCAAACAGGTTGCATCCGCAGACGATCATCAGCGCCCGGCCGGTCTGCTGCCTGAGTTGCAGGGTCTTTTCGCGGAGCTGGCGGTAGAAGTCCGCTTCGCCGGCATGATTCCAGGGGCTATGGACGTCGCGCGACCATAAGATGCGCCCCATTTCGGCGTCCAGCCCTTCGTAGGTGTCCGGATATCCGTCGATGTAAGGGAAATAGGTCTGATCGAAGAACGTGGCGCCAACGGGCATTTTCGAGAGCATCCGCCGTCCGTCGCCGTCGTAGGTTGCCCAGGCGCCGTCCGGCAGCAACACTGGCCTGAACCTGTCCGGATAGAAGGCTTCAGCGCCGTTGGCCATCCGGACGGGGTACCAGTCTTCCGGCCGCTTGTCGAACGCGCGTTCAACGTCGATTACATCGACTCCGAACAGGTTGAGCACGGCATCGTCCGGCCGCGCCAGCTGCTGCACGACGTCATAAATCAGGACGGGCAGATTCGTTCCCAGCCGCTTGACCAGGTTGGAATAGGCGATGGCGGAAATGCCGGAACTGGGGGTAGCGCCCATATCTACCGGGACTTTGTCCGGCTCCGTGTGCGCTATGCTTGCTAAGATTCTTTCACGGGAGGTCATTTTGTATTATGGATTATATGGATTATGAATTGCTGCTCATTCCGATCAGTAACGAGGCGGTTACGAGTACAGCCAGGCCGGTCCACATCAGCGCGCGGACTTTCCGGGAAACATTCTTCCACTCGCCGCGGTACAGGCCCCACAGGGAGGCGAATACGATCGTCATCGTCATCAGGATACCCCAGGCGACAAAGGAGTATTCGCCCATCCCGGATTTGCCCATCCCGAAGAACACGAAATTGACGTACCACAGGAATCCGGCCAGTGCGCACCAGAGGTAGTTCGGCCACGGGAAACGTCCGCCGGAGTATGCGAAGTTTTTCAGCGACCGGCTTTTGACGGACATGTACAGACACCAGATCAGCGTGGTTACGAACGCGCCGCCGTACAATACCAGGAAGACGGCGCTGTCCTGAAACAGGGAAGGCGTTCCGTTCGCCATGCAGGCGCGTGCAATGGGCGCGCCCTGTTCGATGCCGAGCGCTGCCGCCGAACCGGTCACGCCGACAAAAAGCGCGGCGCCGAGGCCTTTCCGGAGGTTAAACTCCCGGTTGACGCCTTCCGCGACGCCGGCCTGACGGCTTTTCAGGAAACCGGCATAGCCCGACAGCCCTATGCCGACTAACGAAGTCGCGATACCCGTCAGCAACAGGATCCCGCCGCTACCGTCAAACAGTTTGTCCAGCCGTCCGTCGAGTAGCGGCGGAAGTATCGTGCCGATGGCCATCATCAGTCCCAGCGACAGAGCGTAGCCCAGGGAGATGCCGAGGTAACGCAATGACAGCCCGAACGTCAGATTGGACAGCCCGTAGAGGGCGCCCAGCAGAAAGACCGTACTCAACGTCCCGGCGGGAACCTCTCTCAGGGCATTCAGAAAGCCCGGTGCAAAAAGCAGGCAGAGCAGGAACGGAACGATCACTAATCCGAACAGGGAATATGCCAGCCAATAGTTTTCCCATTTCCACGCTCTGACTTTGTCGAACGGAATGGCAAAACTTCCCGACATGAACGCTCCGAAGGATATAAGCAGTATACCGTATAAAATAAAAAGACTCATGGGACAAAGTTATAGTTAATCGAAGTTCTTTTCACTTTTGCCGCCTGATACGGGGGCGTCCCGAAACACGATGAGCCGGAGTTCGGGAAGTCTCCGACAATAAACGCAAACAATGCCGGTCCTGCAACTATAGCCGGCAGGCCTGACTGGTTTCTGATTTTCTCTGATGTAGCCATTTTTATACTATTTAGTTAATATGTTTCTCATTAAGGGCACAAAGGTATAAAAAAAAGAGACGGAGAAAGCATTTCTCCCGTTTTTTTAGGGCAACCGCATCAAAATCAGTAATCCTTATAACCCGAAGGGTTGAATTTCCATAACCGCAGGCGGGCGTAGCGCAGCCTGCGGTTATGGAAATTGGTGCACACTCGAGTGATTTGGGTGCACACGCGAGTGATTTTCGTGCGCACGGATATCCGTCAGGCGCCGGATATTTTGTGATAAATTTTGGTGCGGTTGGACTGGTTTTTTGCGAGAAGTTTCGTTTATTTGGATTTGTTTTGTATATTTGTCACTTTCAACAGATTTCTTAAAATGTAAAGGGATTTTTCCCGATTGTAATCAGTTTTAATCTTGTAAATAATAAATATAATGAAGAATTTTGCAGTTTTAATTCGTTTTATGATAACGCTTTTGTTGTCGGTTACCGTGTCTTGTAACTCTGAAGATTCCGTTAGTCCTAATGAAGATGATAAGGAAAAAACGGAGACAAAAACGGAGACATTTACTCTTGAATATTCTTTTATTGTAAAAGATTCCTATGGTAAAAACCTTTTATCCTTACCCGGTGATTATGATGGGAGAAACTATGGCAGGTATAATATTTCTCTGAAAGACGAATCCGAAAATATTAAATCGGCTAAATTTGATATTGCCGAAAACGACAATAATGAAATATTGCTGAATATAAAGGTAGAAGGAGAGTATATAGAGAATACCCCGCAGTATAGTATGACTGTTCAATGGGGAAATACTGCCGGTGATTTTAGCGATATTACTGCCGACGTCGTTAAGTTTGAATTGTTCAAAGAAAGCGATAGTATCGTTTGCGGAAGTATAAGTATAAATGATGAAGTGAAATGGGATAACGCAAGTTCCGTTTATCCTTTGTTCTCAATTATAAAAAGCAGAGCTAATGCTTACTTGCCATCGGCGGAGCCGATTTTATTAACAAATGCCGGTATGGTGCAGTCCGATAATAAGTTTGCGGTCAACCTGTTTAAAAAAGCCGTATCTTCCGATGAAAAAAAGGGTTCGGGAGGGACGTTTATTTCTCCGTTGAGCATAAACATTGCTTTGAGTATGTTGTTGAACGGAGCAAAGAACGCTACCGAATATGAAATTATCAAAGCGCTTGAAGTGGAAGGATATTCGTTGTATGTGAACGGGCACCGCAAGGAATTGGCTGATGCGTTGTCGAACGTTGACCTTACATCCCTGGTTTCGATTTCAAATTCAATCTGGTATCATCCTGTGTTCACCATGAAAACCGGTTTTATTAATTTAAACAGGTATTTCTATAATGCGGAAATAACCCCGATATATTTTTCATCTCCCGGTGCAGCCGATATAATAAATAAATGGTGCGCCGATAATACAAACAATAAAATTACTGAGATTGTAAATGATTCATCGGTCGAAGATTTGGTTGTAGCCCTCATTAACGCGATTTATTTTAAAGGAAGCTGGGCTACAGGTTATGCTTTTGAGGAAGGCTTTACAAGAAAAGGAAATTTCCATGCGAAAGACGGTTCTGTAAAAGAAGTCGATATGATGTCCAATATATCCAATCCCAGACGTTATTATTATAAATCGGGTAACGACGCGGGCTATTTGTCCATTCCTTTTGGAAACGGAGCTTTTCATATGGTTTTTATTTTGCCTGACGAAGGAAAAGATGTAAATGATATAGTTGATAATTTGGACAAAGATGTTTCATGGGCTTCCCTGGCCGGCATGGAACAAAGATATGTGTATATTCAATTACCCAAATTCCGTTTTGAAGCAGAATATGATTTAAAAGAAACAATACTGCCCGAATTGGGCGTGAAATCGGCTTTCATATACCGCGTGGCAGACTTTTCGAATATGACGAATATCGGAGGTCTGTATATTTCCACGGCATTACACAAGAG
>JAIRYY010000084.1 GCA_031267485.1 Tannerella sp. | reverse complement strand
TGCTTTCTGCGTATGGGCATTATGACGATAAATGAATAAAAGCCCCGTTCCCCGCGGGGAACGGGGCTTAGCGCTGATTAAAAAAGCATGCCCGGCAGGCTTCGTACTATCGTGCCTCGCCGAAAATCCTGCTTAAAACATGGTCATTCGGCTCTAAACACAGGGCTTTGCCGGTGACCCCAAATTACTTCGATATTTTGAACTTTTCCGCAAAAAATTAGGAGGCCAACGCATCGTCAAACCTCCTATTTTACTGATATTTAATCGTGTGGAGTATATCGGACTCGAACCGATCACCTTTAGACTGCCAGTCTAACGCTCTAGCCAGATGAGCTAATACCCCTTCCGGTATTGAAATTTTGTGCAAATATAGATGTTTTTTTTCATAACAATGTGATATATTCGGGGATTTTTCTTCCGGAGGATAAAAAATATTGCCGTCGCAAGTGTTTAGCTGGTGATTGTAACCGTCGCTTTGCCGGCTTCACCGTTTACGGGCGGGTTTAGTTTTGATATTTTGACGGTTATTTCCGGTATCTGCGGAAATTTGTTTTTAACGGCTTTCGCGATGCGCCCGGCGACGTGCTCTATCAGTTTCGACGGCTTCATCATCTCTTCTTTTATCAGGTCGTATATTCCGGCATAGCTGACGGTATCTTCCATACGGTCCGTTTCGACGGCATTTGTGTCTATCGTATAGGAGATGTCGGCAAGGTATGTTCCGCCAACGATACGCTCTTCCTCCATTACGCCGTGGAAAGCGTGAAATTTCATTGTTTCCAGCGTGATTTTTGTTTTCATTCGGCAAATATATGAAAAGATATGTATATTTGCTGCGTTATGTACGATGAAATGACAGAAGAAAAAAGAGATTTGCGGCTTGCCGTGATGTATTCCGCGCTGTTGACGGCATTACCGTGGATGGTGCAGACTGTCGGAGCGGCGTTTTCTTTGCCGCTGAAACAGTATGGTTTGCAGCCGCTGGAGCCGGCGGGCCTGGCGGGAATTTTCACGATGCCCCTGCTGCATGATGACTGGGGGCATCTTGTGTCGAACACACCCGCCCTGTTCTTACTTGTATTCGGGTTATTTCTGTTTTACAGACAGGGTGCATGGCGTATTCTGCTTTATTCATATATGATAAGCGGGCTTCTTACCTGGCTTATGGGACGGAGCGCCACACATATAGGAGCAAGCGGGCTTGTTTACGCGCTGGCCGCCTTTCATTTCCTGAGCGGAGTGATAAAGAAAGTGCATCAGCAGAGAGCATTTGCCCTGCTTGTAGCATTTCTTTACGGCGGATTTATCTGGGCTTTTTTTCCCACGCTTTACATCGGGACTTCCATCTCGTGGGAAGGGCATCTTTCAGGGTTGCTGACAGGAATGGCGCTTGCTTTTTATTTTCGGGGCGAAGGCCCTGCTCTTCCGCCGGAGGAAGATGATGAGGATGAGTTGAATGACCCGAGTCCGTCCGGTTCGGAAAGGGAATAAAGAAAAGGCTGCCTCCAGAAGCGGGGGCAGCCTTTTTTTTTCAGGAAAAAATCAGAACGACACTTCCTCTATGGCCGTCATGTTGTAGCGGCCTACGGGGCTGTTGTTCGTACGGGCAGCGATGCGGATCCAGTATATGCCCGGATAAACGTAGTCGCCTACCTTTGCGCCTTTGGCGACGTAGCCTTTCAGTTTCACCGTGAAAGCGCCCTCCGTCAGGTTTTGCGAAGCGACGTCCCAGACAAGCTGGGAGTTTTCGACGCCGTTGACCGAGTGGATCGTGCTGAACTCCGACTGTATGGGAGCCTGCGTGCCCGGCAGTTTGGTCTGGTCGGAGGCGTAGATGCGGAAATCGCGCAGGACGGAACCCGGCACGTTCACTTTCAGGTTGAATGTACAGGTCACTTCGTCGGCGCCCGTCTTGGCGATGCTCACGTTGCTGAAGCTCACGTAAGGCGTTACCGTAAAGTTCAGTTCCGTTTCGGCGTTCGAGCGGATGTCGATCTCCTGTGCGGGGGGCGGAACGAACGCGCCCTCTATCGCTTCGATGCGGTAATGGCCGGCAAACATTTTGGCGTTGCGGTATGTTCCGTCAACCATTCCCCAGATGTCGCGCGGCGCCGGGTTGTCGCTCCAGCTCAGTTCGTAGTAGCGAATCCGGAAGCCTTCGGGCTGTTCCGTAATGATTCCCTGCCCGGTGATGGCATCGGTCACCTTTCCGAAAATGATGCCGTCCGGTTCCGCGTAATTGTCCACCTCGCAGGAGGTTTGCAGCAGCGCGGCCACGGCGAGGCATCCAAGCCATAAAATATTAATTGCTATTTTTTTCATACGATTCATATTTGATTTTAATTATTAATACCCCGGATTCTGGATGATTTTGCTATTCTTCGAAATCGCGTCTGCCGGAATCGGATTGTAATACCAGACGGGGTTGAAGGCGTTGTAGTTGCCTCTCGTATCCTCCGCCCGTTTCATGTAGTATTTCCCCTCGTCCCAAACGTAAATGGGCCACAGCATGTGCTTCCGTCCGCCCTGCATATCCTGCTCGGCTGTCCGCCAGCGGCGCATGTCCCAATAGGTTTTGTCCTCGTAGTAAAGTTCCATTTTGCGTTCGCGGCGCACGATGCGGATACCGTCGTTCGCAAGCTCCGCGGCGGTGTAGCGCTTGTTCGAGCCGGCGCGTGCCTTGATGCGGTTCAGTTGCGTCAGGGCGTCGCCCATCAGCGAGCCGTCGCCTAACGTGTTCAGCTCGATGGCCGCTTCGGCGCGGATCAGGAGCATCTCGGCATAGCGCATCTCCAGCCAGGGCGACGAGACGTTGGACGTACTCGAGGCGTCGTAGGATGGATTCAGGAACTTGCGCAGCAGGAAGCCCGTGATGCAGCTCTGGCGCGTGAGGCCGATTCCGCTTGAGCCGACAATCTGCATGCCACGGTAGTGCTGGTTGACGTCGGTGGCGGTGATCAGGACGTTGTTGTCGCTCAAATCGTCGGCCGGCGTGTAGCCCTCGGCGATGATTCCCTTGCGGAGGTCTACCGGACCCTGGAAATCAGCGGCGGGAAAGATGACCGAGCCGCTGAGGCGCGGTTCCACGTTGGCGAACAGGTCCAGCGGACTGTCGTAGTATTCGGGCGCCTGGTCTGTTCCGGTGTTGAGCACAAGCGGGTTGCCATCAATGTCGTCGAACGATTCGATAAATTCGAGGAACGGCTGGGCATCGCTCGAATAGCCCGACATCTGCGCCGGCTGGTAATTACCGTCGAAGTTCGTGCCGAACGTGACCGCCCAGTTGCGTGCAAACATCGTCTCTTTGCTTTTGCCCAGGAAGATGTTCGTGAAGTTGGCGGCCTTGTCCGATCCCTCGTCGAGGAGTTCGTATCCGCCCTTTTCGGTTTCGCGGGCAGCCTCGTAGGCTATCCTGAAATACTCCTGCGCGCGGCTTGCCGGTATGCCTACGAGACCCTCATACTGCGTTCCGGCGTATTTCTCGCCGTACTTGGCAATGGAGGCGGCGTAGAGCGCAACCCGCGCTTTCAGACCCATCGCGGCATATTTGGTGGCGCATCCGTCCGACAGTCCGTAAACGGCCGTCGCTTCCACGGGGAGCAGTTCGACAGCCCGGTCGAGATCGGCCAGAATAAAGTCGTAGATGTCCGCCTCGTTGCTGCGGGGATAGGTCAGTTCGTCAATGGATTCCTCCGGATAGTTCAGCACGCGGTCGATGAGGGGTACTCCTCCGCAGCGTTCGGCCATCATAAAATAATGGTGGGCGCGAATGAAGTAGACTTCACCCATGAAAGCGTCGGCCTTTTCCTTCGGGAAACGGTCGGCGTACTTCGGAAATTCCTGCAGAAAATAGTTCTGGTTGCGTACCTTGCCGTAATTCCATACGGGGGAGTTGTCGCTTCCGGGCTGAATCATGCCGAATGTTGTAGATTCCCCGGTATAGTTGTTCGTATTGTTATTCCGCCATTCGGCGCCCCGTCCGTCCAGCGCCCAGAGGCTCATGTCGGCGTAGAGGCGCGCCATGTAGACCCGCACGGTTCCGTCGTCGGTGAAAAGATTGTCGTCGCTGACGATATTCAGGGGCGGCACGTCCAGATCCGCACACGAGAATGCGAGAGCGCTCACGCAACCGATTAAAAATATTCTTATTCTATTCATAATGTTTCAGTGTTTTAAAATGAAATATTTGCGCCTATGTTAAACGTTCTGTTGAGCGGATAGCGCGCCGGCTGTTCGGGATCGAGGAACTCAATCTTTGTAAGCGTCAGCAGGTTGTACCCGTTCAGATAGATTCTTGCCCGTTGAAGGGAAAGTTTTTTCGACAGCCTGTCCGGCAGCGTGTAACCGATTTCGAGAGCTTTTACGCGGGCGTAGGCGGCGTTGACGAACCAGAAGGTAGATTCGTTTTTCCAGCTTTCGCGGATGAAATTGCGGTTGGCTCCTCCGTGCGTTGTGGCGTAGGTCGAGGGATAATTTCCCGGGAGCCAGTCCTGCCACTTGCTGGGATTGGATTCGTCGGCGCGGCGCCAGCGGTCAAGGAAGATGTCCATACCGTTACCGAGGTTGGAGTTGCCGGCGCCGAGGGCCTGCTCGTAGTAGTCCGATTCGTCGTAGCGGCGCCAGGCCGATCCGCTTCCCTGCAGGGTCATGCTGAAGTCGAAGTTCCGGTATTCGGCTCCGAGGGAGGCTCCGAAAGTGGTGATGGGCTTCATCTTGTTGTCCACTTCGCCCTTGGTGTGAATCGGGTGACGGTCGTCTTCGCTGATATAGCCGTCCTCGTTCCAGTCTTCCCAGATCCAGTCGCCGGGGAGCGTGTAGGCGTTGGCCTGGCTTCCCTGGATGACAGGGCCGGAGAATATCTCGTCGAACGACTGGTACCGTCCGTTGGTAACCATTCCAAAAGCGACGTTCGCATAGCGGTCGTTGGTGTTGTCATACCAGTTGGCGTAGGAATTGCGGCTGGCGGCGCGTTCGACGTGCAGGTTCATGGTGCGGCTGGCGGCGACAAATCCGGAGAAGTTGTAGCGGACGCTTCCGATTTTGTTGTAGTGCTTCAGGGTGAGTTCAAAGCCGTCGGTGCGGTCGCTGTTCAGGTTCTCCTGTGCGATCGTGGCGCCCACTTCGCCGGGTATTGTGACGTCGCGGGTGGCTTTCATGCCTTCGCGTGTGCGGCGGAAGACGTCCGCCTCGACGCCCAGCAGACCGTTCCACAGGTCGGCGTCCAGACCGATGTCGAGCACTTTGGATTCAATCCAGCTAAACAGCGGGTTCGGTATGCCGCGCGGCAAGGCGCCGTATACGTAGGTGTAGCCACCGGCCGCATTCCCAAAGGAATATCCGCCCTGGGTGCCCCTGTCGGGATAATCGTATCCTGTGAGATACTGGTATGCCACGTCGCTGTCGTCGCCCATCAGCCCGTAGGAGGCGCGCAGTTTGAGGTTGTTGATCAGGCTGAGCTTTTCGCTGTCCTTGATGAAAGCTTCCTCCGACAGTCGCCATCCGGCGGATACGGCAGGGAAGAAACCCCACTGGTGGTCGGGGGCGAAACGCGACGAGCCGTCGTAGCGGAAGCTGAACTCGGCCAGGTATTTCTGGGCGTAATCGTAGTTCAGACGTCCCACGACAGCCTTGTTCACCCAGTTGTGCAGTACGGATTCGTTGTCTTTCGAGCTTTGCTGGTTGGCCTCTTGATTGGAGTTGCTGCCGGCGAAGAGTTCCTCGACGGACGTGAGTACCACATCCCTTTTGGCTTCGAAGTTGTCGGCTTTCCGCACGTTTTCCTCATACAGCGCCAGCGCGCTCACGTTGTGATTGTCGAGGCTTCCCGACCAGGAGGCGGAGAGCTGCAGGAGGGTGTTGGTGAATCCCACGTACTGCCGCCAGTAGCGGTTGTAGTTGTTTTCGGAGGTCGTGTAGTCCGGGCGGTACTGCACGAAAGGCGTGCGAAATTCCTTTTCGTCCAGCATCCTGTAGTCGTAGCTGTACATTCCGCGCAGCTTGAGGTTCTTCACCCAGGGAACGTCCCAGTTGAGGGCGAGGTTCGTTTGCGCGTTCCTTTGTGCATACCAGTGATAGCCGGCGGCCTTGGTCGTCGTCAGGTACAGGTGGCGGCTGTTTCCGGCGACGCCGGGGAAATTCGGATTGTCGTCGATGAAGACGGGGTTGATACTCGGGTTGCCGTAGGCGCCGTCGAGCAGTCGCCACGTGCCCTCGCCCTGCGAATTGCGGAGGTCGTAGTGGAGGTTGAGGAACATTTCCATCGTCAGCCCTTTGGCGAGTTCCGCCGTCACGTTCGACCGGAGGTTATAGCGGTCGTAGGACGAGAGCCCGCCTTTCCAGAGGCCTTCCTGGTTGTAGTATCCGAGGTTGGCGAAGAAATGGATCTTGTCCGTCCCGCCGGTCGCGCTGATGCTGTGTTGCGTTTCGAGGGGCGTTTCGTTAAGGAACTGGAAGATCCAGTCCTGCGATTTCTTCGTCCCGTTGCGGTAGGGTTCGAAATCGGCATTGGTGTAGGGCAGCGTCTTCTCGCCGCGGTTGGCCGTCTGTTCGTTGCGCAGCGTCATGAAGCCGATGGCATCGACGGGTTCCGGCAGGTTGATGAAATGCTCGAAACCCACATAGCCGTTGTACTCGAACTGGAACTTGGCGCTTTTGACTCCCTTCTTGGTCGTGATCAGCACCACGCCGTTGGCCGCGCGCGTTCCGTAAATGGAAGCGGACGCGTCCTTGAGGATGGAGATGGATTCGATCTCGTTGTTGTCAAGCCGCACCATGTTGTCGCGCGGCACGCCGTCGATGATGACAAGCGGCTTGCCCAGCCCGCGAATCGAGAACTCGTTGTCGAACACTCCCGGTTCGGGTTCACCGGCCGAGACTTTCAGGCCGGCGATTTTGCCGGCAAGCGCGTTCTGCACATTGTTGCTCTTCGTCGTGATGATTTCGCGGTTGTTGATGGCCGCCACGGCGCCGGTGAGCGAAACTTTCTTCTGCGTTCCGTAACCGACGACGACGACTTCCTCCAGCGACTGGAGGTCTTCGCGCAGCCGGATAGTAATGCTGCTCTGCGTTCCGACCTCCACTTCCGCAGAGATATAGCCGATGTAGCTTACCTGCAGGACTGCTCCGGCGGCCACGCTCAGCGTGAAGTTTCCGTCCGCGTCGGAGATAGTCCCGTTCGACGCGGAGCCTTTTTCAATGACATTGGCGCCGATGACGGGTATTCCGCTGTCGTCAACCACCGTGCCCGAAATAAGCTTCCGGGCCGTCTGCATTACTCCTTCCACCTGCCCGGCCGAGCCGTTCTCCGTGGCAGACATGCCCGCCGCGACAAACGCGAGGGCGAGGGCGATCATTCCCGCTTTTCGCAGGAACGCCGTCGAAAGGAGGCATAAATACGCTCTTTTTCTGTTTAAATGATTATTCATACATTATAAAAATAAAATTAATAATTCGGATGTTATACATCTCATGTTAATTAAAATACTCTTTTGCTGTGTGTGCCGCCGGTCAGGTTTCACGGAAGAAAGGCGGACGGCACGGTCACCTTTTTCCCGTTTCTGTAACTGATGTTTCTTACTTCATAGGCAGGGAATTTATTAGTTTATATAAGGTATTGCATGACGCTCCCGCATTACGGCGCGCCGAAATAATAAAGCGGGACACGCGGCGGAATATGCCGCGCATGCCGTATCTGTTTCTGTATAAATTTGTGTGAAAAAACCGTCGCAGTGCGTCCGGTGTCCGTTTTCTGAAGGGGTATGGATGAATAGGCGCTACTCTCTCTCTCTCTCTCTCTCTCTCTCTCTCTCTCTCTCTCTCTGCAAAGACCGTGCCAAAGAGTGCGTTTTCGGAGATTTTATTCAACGAAAAAACACAACCGGCAAACAGCAGGGACGCACATCCCTGTCTGTATCCGGAAAAACCGCTGTTGTCAAATATCAACCGCCCTTTATATTCTTTTTCATATCTCATAGTAGCATATCAATCATTATGTGTATCCCATGAATTTGCTGCAAAGATAATTCACATATCACAATAATTTATTACACAAAATCGACATAATATATCACAAAATCGACATAATTCAAAAATAATGAAAAAACCATGTTAAAATCGCGATTCTTATCCCCCGGCGCGCCGGATTTTTTCGAAAAAAACTTCAGCTGAAGTTTTTGTCCCGACAACACGGGCGGCAAGACCGCAGGCCGACGGGCGTATCGTACCGTCATTTTCCCTGCCGAATGGAGGCGGAAAGCCAAGGCAACCGCATCAAAATTTATCACAAATATATCCGACGCCCGAGAGTTGAGAGTTGATAGCTGTTGACAACATTCCCGATTCATTTTTCATTGAAAAATCAATATGATTTAAGGTTTAATTGCCCGAATTACCAGGCAGTAATGCGCCATTACCAGGCAGTAATGCGCCATTACTAAGCAGTAATGCGCCATTACCAGGCAGTAATGCGCCATTACTAAGCAGTAATGCGCCATTACCAGGCAGTAATGCGCCATTACCAGGCAGTAATGCGCCATTACCGGGCAGTAATGCGCCATTACCGGGCAGTAATGCGCCGTTTCCAGGCAGTAATTCCCCGTTTCCCAATGGAAAATTCGCTCATCGTCCCGAAAGGTTTTGATGCGGTTGCCCTGAAAAATTTTGATTCCTTTTTTCCGTGCATGTCCCGGTGGTGTGGTTATAAACGCCGGCAGCGGCAATGCGAATGGCATTTTCTGATATAAATCATTTTTCATGTTCCGGGATAACCCTACTTTTGCATAATGGAAAATAAAGTTTTGACTGTATGTGCCTCGTGTCTGCTTTTCACGGGATTGCAGGCGCAAAATGACCGGACGATTACCGGGCGTGTGTTGGAGGAGACTTCCGGCGAAGCGCTACCGGGGGTGAACGTCGTACTATATTCAGCCGATTCGACGCTGATTACCGGCGCTTCGACGGACGCCGA
>JAIRYY010000073.1 GCA_031267485.1 Tannerella sp. | reverse complement strand
AAATCCGACGCATCGGGAATCTTCCCGGAAGCTCCGGCGAGAAATCCGACGCGTCGGGAAACTTCCCGGAAGCTCCGGCGAGAAATCCGACGCGTCGGGAATCTTCCCGGAGGCTCCGGCGAGAAATCCGACGCGTCGAAAATCTTCCCGCATACTCCGGCGAGAAATCCGACACGTCGAAAATCTTCCCGCAGGCTCCGGCGAGAAATCCGACGCGTCGGAAATCTTCCCGCAGGCTCCGGCGAGAAATCCGACGCGTCGGAAATCTTCCCGGAGACTCCGGCGAGAAATCCGACGAGTCGGTTTGCGCTTTCGCCGGTGACGGATACTTCAATTTGCTTAAAATCATGATATCTTATTTACTCATGTTACGCATCTACTGCATCGGACACCGGCAAGCCGGCATGCCCGAAGGGCGTTATTTTCATAACCGCAGGTAAGCAAAGCGCAGCCTGCGGAAGGTATGGCAATCTGTGGTTCGCTGCCTGATAAGGCAGGACATCGCTGTCGATACGAAAACTGTCCTGCCTTTCAGGCAGCAGCAGTATGTGCAGATCTTTCGCCGCAGGTCGCCGACCTGCGGTTATGAAAATCATGTCCTTCGGACTTGGGCTTTCCGGCATGAAATTTGTTGCAGTGCGTAACATCAATTATTTATTCCACGTTACTGAATTTGTTATAAAATCATTTGGCCTTGACGGCTTTGAACGTCTTCAGGAGGAGGCCGTGCGCACCGTACAGGCGGATGAAATAGAAGCCGGCGGGGAGGGCGGATGTATCAAGCGTACCCTCTGCCGGATGACTGGCGGCAAGCCATATACGGCCTGAAACAGATACAATGTCCGCACGGGTAACGCGGCCATATTCGCGGATATATATCCGGTCGCTGAATTTCGTCGGGAAGATGCTGACTGTTACGTCATCGACATGTTCCGCGCCGACGCGGATACCGCCCCATGCAAATTCGGACTCGCGGTAGCCGGCATAAACCGCCGTAACGGCATAAACCGCAGGTCTGTCCGCCGCCGGGCCGGCGTCGATGTACGACAGACCGGTTTCCATGCCCGTTTTCCGGTTGTTGCGGTATACGTTGTACAGCAGGGGCGTTTCGCCGCCGCCGGGCGCATCCCATGACAGATGGACGCCCGGCGGGTCGCCCATATCCTCAACCCTCAGATTGCGGGGCGGCCGTTCATGCAGCCCGGTACGGTAACGTCCCCGGCATGTTTCAGCGCCCAGATTCAGCGGGTCAAGCCACGGCGCCATGGCGGCGTCCGTCCCGTACCTGTCCCAGTGGTGGCTCAATTTGCCGTAAAGATTAGTCCCCCATAAGTTCTCACATGACGACGAACCGCCCGTCAGCGTCCCCACAACCAGTTTGTTTTCGTTAAACAGAGGAGAGCCGGACGAGCCTCCTTCCATCATCGAATGTCCGTTCTCCGTCTCAACAAAAGAAACGTTCCAGTGGGCATACCGCTCGCCCTGAAAATCTTCGGCGTTGAATGTGCCGTCCCCTGCGACGTCCGTATAAGTAGAGATTTTCTTGAAGTCGCCATGGGGATGGTGTATGCCGACGCCCGATTCCGCCGGAAAGTCGCGGCGGTCCCAGCCGTTATAGTAGACGTCGTAGTCGTCCGGTATCGCGGCGTTCAGCTCCAGCAACATGCCGTCGGACTGTCCCTGCATCATGGTACGCGCCAGCAGGCGGCATCCCGTCATGGTACGCTGTTCGAGGGGCCGGGAATTGCTGCTGCAGTTCTCCAGTTCCTTGTGGAAGTAAAACATCCACTGCTGAAAATCCCGTTCGCTTGCACATTCATCGTCACTGTCCAGGCATCCGCAATGGCGGGCGGTGAGGATCAGGGGTCTGAAATCTTCCGCCGTATTGTTCATCAGAGCGCCCGAACACAAATAGCTGTAATTTTGAACGCGCTGGACGGTATGACAGACGCCTTTCTTTTCGTTTTGCCACGCTTCGCCCTCCTCGCAGTTGACGTTGACCATGCAGCTGCCCGACTGCGCCCGCGTGGAGACGCCGGAAGCAATGCCCTGCACGAGGTCGGCGTCGTAGGCGTAACCGATGTCGCTGATGCGGATGCGCGGCCTGTCGTCGCCGGCTGCGGCTTCGACATATTCGAGGATGAGGTCGTTGCCGGCGACAAATTCGGTGGCGAAAGGGCCGCCGGACGGGTGCGTACGGTGCGTATAGGCGCCCAGCAACTGCGTGCGGTCGGAACTGTAGATGAAAAGCCGGCCGCCCGGAGGGATATGGAACTCGTCGTAATAGAGCATGATGGCGACGGCGCTGTCTGCCCGCAGGCGCAACTGCCGGACAACCGCTCCGCCGGGCAGGGCGACGGAACGGGCGTCGCTGTCCATCGTATAATCGACGGGGATAAGCCGGGCGATGCGCACCGGCGAGCCGACGCGTGTACGTTGCCTGTCGTCTTCCATCAGGTCGGCTATGCGGAAGTCAACAGGTATCTCGACGGGCGCGGGCGCACTGCGCAACTCCTGCCCGTGAGCGAAGCTCGGCGGAAGGCCTCCTTCGCTAATTTGCGCGGCAAGCGGAAAGCCTGCCGCGCAAATCCAAATAAAAACAGCCTGCAACAGATGTTTCATAAAAAAAATCTCATTCGTTTTGCAGCGAGTTTGTCTCTTTTAACATCAAGGGTATTTCCGATGACCGTTTGGATGATTTTACCGATACTTTTATTTCCGTATCCTCATTACTCGGAACGCTCAACAGGGGAGTACTGTTCAATACGCTGTTTGTTGACGTCGAATACCACACGCGACTGAGAAGTCCCGTAGTCCCGCCACCGGTTGTTGATGATGAAAATCCAAGTGAATATATGACATATATACTGTTGGGCACATTCGAGTAATAATAATTACCCATTGTATGGTTGATAGTTTCCCAATAGATGGCATTGTTCCTGTCATTATAAGAGTCCATTGCCAGTTCGATATCGGATATATCACCTTTTGAAGTACGTTTCATTTGAGCTAAAGAATAACCTTTGCAATAGGTATTCATTGCTGTGGAATAATAACATCTGGAGGAGCCTATCTGGCCGGCGGTAATTCTGGCTAAAGGATATGCCCCGGTCTGAGACTTGGTTGAAAATTCATATTTGAGCAATTGTCCCGGAACAAGTGAACCGTCAAGGGCAATAGCACAGAATACATAATTGGTGTTCGTATTAAAAGGCGTACTATTATAAACGATATTACTATTATTAGGATTAAATGGATTGCCGCCAAGCAAATCGGCTTTAATTACATCATCTGACGAAGGCAAATTGCTTTTATAGTAAAAACGTACATAGTATGCACTCGTATTTGTAAACGAAAGATAGAAAGCAGCGCCATTGTCAATCGTTAAAGGATAGTTAATGGTTATTCTCGCAGTGGAAGAGGAAGGCGACAGCTCCAGATTATACGTATTTGATTCATCCCGGTTGACGACGGTTACACTGGCGGTCTTGTCGTAGTAATTGGCTGCGGTACAGGTGATGGTATATGCGCTTTGCCTGAGGTTGGTAAAGGTATATTCGCCGCTGGAATTGGTCGTTGTCGAAGCGGGCGTTCCTGCAGGGCTGAGGCGCACGACAGCTCCGCTGACAGCCGCCCCGGTGCTGGCGTTCGTCACCTTGCCCGTCAACCGCGTAACGGCGGGCGCAAGCGCGACATCCAGCCTGTTGGCCGTGTTGTCGGCGGTGACGGTGACAGATTTTTCCGTCAACGCATAAACCGGCTTGTCGAAAACGAGCGTATATTCGCCGCGACGGAGACCGGCGAACGTATATTCGCCGCTGGCATTGGTCGTTGTTTCGCCGGAGCCGTCCCTGATTCTCACCGTAACGCCGTTGACGGCGCTGCCGGTCTCGCTGTCCGTCACCTTGCCCCGCAGGTCAAGCGCTTTCGTGAATGTAAGCGCTTTGTCGAACGTCGTTGTGTTTTCGCCTACGGTGATGGCCGTTGAGCCGCCGTCGCTGTAATCCTCTTTTATGAAACTGATGTTGAAACTTCCGCCGGGCAGATCTTCGAACAGGTAATGCCCTCCGCTGTCCGTGATTTTCTCGTACGCCTGTCCCGATCCGTTGCTGACAAGCTTTACGGCGACGCCGGCGATAGATCCGCCCGTCTCGCTATCGGTTACGGATCCGCTCAGCAGGAATGTCGGATCATCTTTTACCTGAACACAGCCTGTCAGTGCCGATACGGCGATACAGGCCAAAATGAATGATTTTACTCTTTTTATTTGCATAATTTTATTGCTTTAAAAATTTACTTTTCTATATTTATTCTTCCATGATTCTTTCCTGATATACTTTTCCCGTATCATGTATGATATGTTTCCTGACTCCTCCCTTTTCCCAGAGGAAGATAGCCGACAGGGCGCCCAGAATCGCGGCGAGGAGCAGTATCAGCATACGCCGCATGACGGGAGGAAGCTTTTTCCGGACAGGGAGCCACAGCGGCAGGGTTGTTGTGTCGAATCTCTTGACGGCAGACTCGGCTGCGGCGAGCGGCGACGCTTCCTCCCCGCCCGAAAGCACCTGACAGAGGGCGATCGTCACATTGTCGTTCCATCCGGCTTCGCACGACGTATCCCACAGGGCTTCGCGGACAGCTTCGAGGCTTTGTAGATTGCCGGAGATAGCCCGGCCTATATCGCCGTCGCACAGGACGCCCGACAGCCCGTCGCTGCAAAGCAGGAACACATCACCGTTGCACAGGGGAAAATCAAGAACGTCAGACGCGGCTTTTCTGCCGGGGTCGCCAAGGCTGCGGGTAATGATGTTGCTGTCGGGATGGTTGAACGCGAGTTCGGGCTGCAGTTTGCCGGCATCCACCAGTTCCTGTACGTAGGAGTGGTCATGACTGATGCGCTCCAGCCCGACAGCGGGATTAAAGCGGTAGGCGCGGCTGTCGCCACACCAGCCTACATATATCCTGCGGCCGGTGAGCCATGCAAGGACAATGGTGCTCCCCATGCCCCGTTTCGACTTGTCGGCCGCGCCCTCGCGCTTGATGGCGCGGTCGGCTGCGCAGATCACCTCCATGATGTATTTCCTGATTGCGTCGGGCGACGACAGCCGGTCGTCGCCCAGCCTGTCGGCCGCGAAATATTTCTTCACCGTCTCGACGGCAATGGCCGAGGCCTCCTCGCCCGCATTCAGCCCGCCCATGCCGTCGGCCACGACAAGGAGGGCGCCTCTGGATGAAAGCGTGACTTCCTGATCGGTAGTAAAGCCCCAACGGTTGTCGTCCAGATTGTCGCAGATCTGATAATTGTCTTCGTTGTCCGGGCGACCGGCTGCTTCGCAGCGGGCTGCTATCCTGAATGTGATGTTTTCTTCCATCGCGTCCCGGTTATTTATTGAGAGAAAGGAGACGGAATAACCCTCCGGCCGGACGGTGTGTTGCCGTCGCGCTTGCCGCCCCCGCCGACAGGCGTCAGTTTGCCGTCCCTGCCGGCCGGCTGAACGGTGGCGTCCACCTGCCGGGGTTGCACGGCATACCATTTGCCATCCTTTTGCGCCAGTACGCCGGAGATGCGGAACTCCACCTGTCCCGTTCCCGTCGCGAACGGCACGAGGCAGACGCCGCCCAGGAGCGTGCGGTCACCGGCCGCGGGCGCCTGGATTTCACAGACCGTCTTACCGTTGTCATACCTGTGCTTCGAACTGTAGATAAGGCATGAGAGCTGAAGCGTATCGGCAACGGAAACGCCCCAGGCGGAGGACGGACGGGCGGAAGTGA
>JAIRYY010000047.1 GCA_031267485.1 Tannerella sp. | reverse complement strand
GTTCCGTCAATTGCACAGGCGGCCCCCCAGACTGCCATCAATTCGCTTGAGAAACCGTCAACAGTCCAGTTGTATTTTGCAAAATCCGTTTCGCCCTCCGGCTCCTGGCCCGAATAGATATCGACCTCAGCAACATACGTATACGGTGCGTCCGCCCAGGCGCTCAGCACCGTCACTCTGAAAAACTTGGCCACCACGGTTTGCTCCAGCGGTAACACCTGCAAGACACGCGACTGTTCCAGTTCAGGTATGTCGAGCGCCTGCGTCCATTCCGTGCCGTTCATGCTCGTTTCAATCTGCACATGCTTAGGTAGAGCCGGCTGAGCCGGATCGGTACAGTTGACCCACGTAAATCCCTTGATGCGCTTGAATCCCTGCATGTTGACGGCAAACCATTGCGGCATGGAGCCGGCCTCGCCGGAATGCCAGTATGTGTCGCGATCGCCGTCGAACACATTTTCCACCGGATTATTCTCCCCTTCCGAAGATGCGCCGGCGCCCGTCCAGCGTTCACGGCCGCTCTCGTCCTCCACATCGCCCCGGAAAACCAGGTAAAGCGTTTTCATTTCTTCATTCAGCGGCAGATTCCCACTGACGGACTTGACCGTCACGGGCAGCAGATAGTCGAAGCTAAGGTTCAGGGCGTTCATCCGAAGCGTCAGCTTCACCGGTTCCGATGCGTTCCTGCCGTTGGCAATCCGGGCATCCGTCCGGTCAAACGAATACGTTCCTTCCGGCAGCAACCGGTATTCGGTATAATTCGCCGCATTGAACGCCTCCACCAATGAATAGTCCACGTCGAGGGTAGCCGTGATCTCTCCCCGTTCGTAATTGTTCGTACCGCCATACGTCATCGTGATGTAAAACACCGTATCGGCCGTACTTTCCAGGTTCAGTTTCTTGATGACGGACGTTTCCTTAGCGCCCGAAAGCGCCAGAGACATGAACTGATCCAGTTCGATCGCCGGAACCGGATCGCTGCACGACCACAAAAACGAACTGCCGGCCAGTAAGACAAGTACGGCCAGTTTCATTGCCGCAGCCGCAGCCGGAATCATTTTCACTCTGCCGAAACATGCCGGCAGGCCAGGTATTAATTTCATTATTTCTGTTCTCATAATCTTCCTCTTTTAAATGATTTAATTCCATCCCGGATTCTGCCAGTTAACGCCGGTTTGATCCAGCATTTTGGTGGCTTCGGTCGCATTGATGGGATAGAGATAATATTTCTCAATTCCCGACGCCCGCTCGAATCCGATGCGTTCATAGTTGAATCCGTCGTCCGTCTGCGTGATCTTCATTCCGGTCACGTAGCGTTCCGATTCTTCCAGTATCTTCCAGCGGCGCACGTCAAAGTAGCGGCTCTCCTCGAAAGCCATCTCCACGCGCCGTTCATTGCGGTACTTTTTCTCGAAGGCCTCCTTCGTCATGCCTGCCGGGAAAGGCGGCATGCCTGCGCGGGTGCGAATCGCGTTGACGGCGTCGCGGGCGCTCATCGACAGTCCGTTCCCCATGTCAATCACGGCATCCGGGCCATCCGACTGATAAGCCGATTCGGCAAAGTTCAGATACAGTTCAGCAAGTCGCAGTTTCCTTACCTCGCCGTCGGCGCTGTTGTCGCGTTCCGACCGCCAGTTGTTGTACTTCCGCAGATAATAGCCTGTGCGCGTCGTGCGCCGGTCGGTGGCCGTAATGCCGTCCGTAGCGCCGGCATACGTCTCAACGGCGTCCGGTTCGCCCAGCCGGCGGGTCGCGCCGTTGTAGTAAATGGACGCATAGAAACGCGGGTCGCGGCCTTCATACGGATTTTCGGGGTCATAGCCCGATGCCGTGTTGATGACCGGCTGCAGGTGTCGTGCGTCGGAATAACCAATAACAGGCGGCTCGCCGGTGGCCTGCATTTCGTAGCTGTCCACCAGTTCCTGCGTCGGACAGGAGCCGGCCGTGACCTGTCCCGGCGTGGACGGCATCCCGGCGTTCTGCCAGACGGACACAGTCGACCCGCCGTAAATGGTCTCCCTGTCGTAAGCCCGCTGTTCGTCGGAACGGGTGATGAAATACAGCGCGTATGCGTTCTGCGCAATGTCGGGAGCCGGCACGTCGCTGAACAGTTCATAACCGTTGGCCAGACACGACGACAACGCCTCCCTGTTGATGCGGGTCGCATCGGCCCACGTATATGTCCCGTCGCTAAAGAACGGACTGGCGGCCAGCGTCACGGCCTGCGACTTGACAGCCCATGCCACCGCGCGGGTCATGATTCCCCGCTGGCCGGCCGTTACCGTCCACGAGAATCCGTCGGGGACGGCGGGCGTCGACAGGGCGGCGTCGCAATCGGCCAGAATCTGCGCGACTACTTCCGAAACCGGAGCGCGCCGGTCGACCGCATAGTCATGATCCACCGCATAAGCCTCCGTGAGTAGTGGAACAGCGCCATAACGCTTGATCAGCTGCAGGTAATAATACGCCCGCAACACATGCGCCTGCGCTTTCCACGACGCAAGCTCGGTTTCCGTGGCTACAATCGTCGACGTTGTGACATCCTCCATGCCGGCTATGAATACATTGCACTTGCGGATACCCGTGTAAAGGGTTTCCCATGGCGAGCCGTCGACTGCAAGAAAAAAGGAGGCGGAAAAGCCGTTTGCGTACCAGTAGCTGTACAGGGAATTGCCGAAAATGCCGTCCGCATCCTGCGCATCGTCTGTCAGCGACGCCCACTCGTAGTAGGCGCTTAAACGATAGTCGTAGCAGGCGTTGAGATAGCCCCGTACGCCGTTACGCGTCCCGAATACCTCGTCCATCGCGATTCGTCCGTCATTCTGGAGGTCCAGCATGTCGTTGCAGGAAGTCATGAATGCTACACTGCAAACAATTGATAAGAAAATAATATATTTTTTCATTGTCATCTCATCTAAAATTTAATACTCAATCCGATATTGTATAGTTTGTATACGGGAATACTCATGTAATTCCCTTCCGGCCCGTATTCGCCGGTCGTCAGTTTGTGCCACGTCAACAGATTCTGTCCGCTTAGCGTCAGCCGTATCTTTTCGGCGCGGATCAGGCGCGAGACGGAGGCCGGGAAAGTATAGCCCAGTTCTACATTCTTCAGACGCAGATACGATTTGTCTTCCAGGAAGAAACTGTTGGTTTCGTGATTGGAATTGACCTTCGTCGCCAGCGCCGGATACATAATCCTTTCGCCGGCGGCATAACGTTCAGCCGTCCATGCCTGTTTATGCCACTCGCTGTATACGCCTTCATAACTGTATTCCGTACGCCCCGTCTGCATATCTACGGCATAATAATCAGCTATGCCCTGGAACAAAACACTCAGGTCGAAGTTTCTGTAACCGGCCTTTACATGAAAGGCATAGTAATACAGCGGAATACTGCCCGTTCCCAAAGGCACGACATCCTTATCGTTGATGACGCCGTCGTTGTTTATGTCGTAATATTTCAGATCGCCCACTCGCGGAGCGCCGATTTCATATACCAGATTACTTTCATCCAGCTCTTGCTGACTGTTGAAAAACCCATTACCATTGTAATCGTCCACCAGATAACCGAACGCTTGCCCTACCGGATAGCCTTCCTGCCGTTTGCGGTAGGCGTAATCTTCGGCGCGTTCGCTCTCGTCGTTATAGATTACTTTATTTTTGGCATACGCCAGCCATCCGCCCGCGCCGAACCTGAAATCCCTGTTCAGCTGCTTCTCAAAATCTAACGACAGCTCATAACCCTGGTTTTCAAATATACCGGTATTCGTCCGGGGAAAATACTCCAGCGGAATCCCCTGATACACCGGCGTTACGGCCGTTGCACCCGATACCATGTTCGTCATCTTTTCCCGGAATACGTCGGCCGTAAGCGACAGGCAGTTGAACAGCGTCACATCCGCGCCGTAATTTTGCTTTACGGATATTTCGGGGCGCAGTTCCGGATTGGCTGCCTGACCTTCGGTAACGTAGTAGCCGAGATAGGAGGACAGCGGGCCGCCGCCGCCCAGCGAAATATTGTCTAAATAGGTATACCGTCCGAGGTTCGACAGGTCATTGGCCGCCTTTCCGCAGGAAGCGCGCAGTTTCAGGTGCGTCAGGTAACCGGCGGCGCTTTCCATAAACGATTCGTTCGACACGACCCATCCGGCGGAAACGGCCGGCGTGGCGGTAAAGCGATTTTCACGCGCGTACTGTTCCGAACCGGAATAGCCCAGGTCGAGCTTCAGCAGATAGCGACTGTCGTAACCGTAAGTTGCTTCCAGACCGGAACTGAGCCGCTTGTAGGGAAGCAGCGCCGGCGAATCCGTATCCGACTTGCTCAGATGCTGGTAAAACGAATACCCCATTGCACTGATGTCATGCAGACCGAACGTCCGGCGATATTCCAGTACTCCCTTAAAATTCAGATTGTAATAGAAACTCGAACTTTTGCCGTAGGCTAACGCCGTATTTTCCCGCGTGCCGTATTTGGTAAATTCCAGTTCGCTGAAACCGGACGTCCGTATCCAGCTTTCAAAATCCTGAGATGTATACAGGCTGTTGACCGAATTGGTCTGGTACCCTCCGTATCCGCTGAGGCTCAGTCCCTGCGTCAGGAATCCCATATCCAGCCTGGCTGCAAACTGTGCATAGATATTCGTGATCGTATGATTGGTATAACCCATCCGGTTGATAATCGCATACGTGGAATACGGTTCCGTACCGGTCACCACCACCTGGTTGCCCGTTTCCCCGCCCGTTTCGGGATCGACCGCCCCGGGCGTCACCGGCCCGTAAACAGACGAAGGAATGGTATACATCCGGTAATACAGGTTGTCGGCAAATCCTCCGGTATCCTGGCCTGCGGGCGTCTTTTCCCGCTTGACGTTGCCGCTCAGATTCATGGATACCGACAGCGCCTTCGTGAGATTCACGTCCACATTCGAACGGAAATTCGCCCACAGGAAGTCATTGTTCGAATCATACTTCGTCTGGTACGTTTTCCACATGCCGTCCTGGTGCATGACATTGAAGTTCGTGTAGAAAACCGCCCGGTCATTACCGCCGGTCAAGTCCACACCCACCCGCTGCATGTGCGTAAGGTCGCGCATGTTCAGCCTGCGCCAGTCGTTGTTGGGATACAGTTCGCGGTTCTCGCCGGAAACGAATCCCTGCACGTCCGTGGGCGAGAAATAGGCGTTCCGTCCCATCCCGTCGTTATAGCCCGCTTCGTTGCGAAGCTGAACGTATTCGCCCGACGACAGAAAGGGTAACTGAGTTGTGGGTTTCTCGAACGTCTGGTCTACCCGGACGTCGACCCTGAGTTTCGTGTTCTGACCGCGTTTGGTAGTGATAACAATGACGCCGTTTGCACCCTGTATGCCGTAAATGGCCTGCGCGGATGCATCCTTGAGCACACTGATGGATTCCACCTCGTAAGCGGAGATATATTCAAACAGTTCATTGCTGTTGTAGGCATACGGGAATCCGTCAATCACCACTAACGGCTGATTGGCATAAACCGTCGCGGCGCCCCGCACACGCAACGTGGTAGTGATGCGCGACGGCTCCGAGTACGTCTCGGCCGTAGACAGGCCGGGCAACCGTCCGGCCAGCGACTGCGACAGGTTAGCCACCGGCGAACGCTCCAGTTCCCTGCCCGACACCGTAACAACAGCGCCGGATACGGCGTCCCTTTTCTGAGAAGAGTATCCTAAGCGTACCACTTCGTCAGGATTGTATAAATCCGTAGCAGCCGCTTCGATGTTCGTTTCTTCGTTTTCTTCCCCTGTCTGTGGCGTTTGCGCCTGCAAGGGAAATGTCATCCACAGGACGGCTATCCACAGCACGCCTGTTTTTATTATACTGTTACTTTTCATAAGTATTTCTTTTATAACATGAAACATAATATTACCAACCGGGATTCTGCCAGTCTTCGCCCGTGAGCGACTTCATGATGTTTACATCATTCATCGGTATGGGCAACCACATGTATTTCTGCGTCCAGCACATACGCTCTCTCGAAGCGGGACCACGCCTGTAGGTGTAACTGCCGTCGTCGTTGCGGGTGATCAACATTGCGTTAATCCAGCGGTCTGTTTTCTCCAGATCGCTGTCGGGTGTATTCCACCGGCGCACATCAAAATAGCGGAATCCTTCCATCGCCAGTTCCACACGGCGTTCGTTCCGTATCCGGAGTATCAGTTCGTCTTTTGACAGACCGCCCGGCAGATTCGGCATCCCGACCCGCGCCCGGATTTCGTTGACGGCGGCGTGCGCTTCGTCCAAATGATTGGCTTCGGCTGCGGCCTCGGCAAAGTTCAGAATCACTTCCCCCAAACGGAAAACTTTCCATTGAGCGCCCTCTATCGAATTTACTTCCAACCCCGAAAACGGATGGAGAAATTTCCGCTCATAATAACCGGTACGGGTGTTTTTCCGGCTTGTCGGATGGATGCCTGTTTGCGGTTCTCCGTCCCACGTAGCAATGATTCTCACCCGGTATCCTTTGCTTGCCGGGTAATTTTCCACACAAGCCGACGTCTCGTCAAATGTCCAGTTCGCTTTTCGTTTCGAGCCATTATAATAAAAGGATGCATAGAAACGCGGATCGCGGTTGGCATAAGGATCCTGCTCGTCATAGAGCGTATTGGCCGGATTGAAATTCGGCTGCAGATGTGTTACTTCGTCTATATAGGGACGTGCCTGATTCAGAATCGGCTGTCCGTCCACAGTCTCGAAACAGTCCACCAATTCCTGTGAAGGACAGGTTCCCGCCCTGGCTCCGTCCTGAGCGCCCACGCCGTCGATATTCCAGATATTTCCCGCCCAGTCTTTGGTCTGATACAGCGTTTCCCTGTCCACCGGACCGGAAGTGAAGGCCATGCTGTTACAGAAATACTCGTTGAACAGGGCGGCATAGTCGTCCGGGAGAAATACTTCGGGATCTTTCCATGTTGCCGGATAATTGACGGTTCGATACAATTCGTAACCTTGCGCCCGCAGGCTGGCCAGCGAGGCCTTGTTCACCTGATAGGCTTCTTCCCAGTGATTTTGTCCCTGATTATAAAGCGGGCTGGCCATATA
>JAIRYY010000043.1 GCA_031267485.1 Tannerella sp. | reverse complement strand
TTTACGTATGCGGCAGCTATTACATACGACCGACTGACACATTATGGCATCATGCGTGAAACAAATCCGTCAGTTCCGAAATGGAGTGCGGATCGTGCGTTATGTGAAAATGGAACAGATGTGAATTCCACACCGATATCGCAAGAAGAAATGGAAAGAATTGAGAATGCAAAAAAGAAAGTTGCATCGCAAATTTTTTAGATAAAAAAACAATTAGAAAAGAATTAGCCGCGGGTGTATTAATTTGATTTTTTGACACAAAAAATCGCAAGGAGGGAGAGGGGCATCATCAATGATGTTCCTCTCTTTTTGTTCTCTCGATCTCATTACTTCATCTGTGTAAATCCATGCAATCTGCGGACCGGTTTGTTGTTCGCAGATGCACGCAGATTTGCGCAGATTATGATTATATAATGGATATGAGATAAATTCCGTATTTTAATAGGAAAAATGGAAAAAGTCATTTATCTTTGCTTCCTGAAGTGGTCATTTAAGTCAGTAAAAGCGAATATGGCAATTTATCTTGATCCGAAAAATGATTTGATGGAGCACGGCCTGGAGTGGACTGAGCCTTAGGCCGCGTATATAGGGATATAACTATAGAGAAACGATACATACATGAAAACAAATCGAAGGAATTTTATTAAGACGGCGGGAGCGCTTGCCCTGTTTACGATCGTGCCCCGCCGGACGCTTGGCAGGGGCTTTGTCGCTCCGAGCGATCAGTTGACGAAAGGGATTATCGGTGTCGGCGGCATGGGGCGCGGACATTTGAGTTATGGCGGCACAAGGCTTGTGGCCATTTGCGATGTTGATAAAAATCATCTTGCGCTGGGACAGGCGCTTGTACCGGAAAAAATTGCGGAATATCATGATTTCAGGAAGTTGATACTTGACCCGAATGTTGATATCGTACATATCGCGACGCCTCCGCACTGGCATGGCATCATGTCGGTCGAAGCGGCCCGGGCGGGAAAGGATATATGGTGCGAGAAGCCGATGACCCGCACGATTGGCGAGGGAAAACGCGTTGTGGAAGCGGTTAAGCGGTATGGAAACATTTTCCGCCTGAATACATGGTTTCGTTTTACGGATACATTTTATGGCCTCGGCACGCCGGTGAAGCCGTTGAAGAAGCTGGTGCAGAGCGGTCTGCTCGGCTGGCCGCTGAAAGTTACGATAAGCGCGCACACGGGTTTCAACTGGAAGTTTTTCTGGGTGGGGAAGGAGTACCTGACGCCAGAACCCATACCGCCGGAACTTGATTATGACATGTGGCTCGGACCCGCTCCCTATAAGCCTTACAATCATCACCGCGTGCATCAGACTTTCCGGGGATACTGGGATTACGACGGTGGCGGACTTGGCGACATGGGACAGCATTATATCGACCCCGTCCAGTATATACTGGGCAAAGATGACGCCGTCCCCGTGAAAGTGGAAGTCGATGCGCCGCAGCAGCATCCCGATGCCGTGGGTACGTGGCGGTCTATAACTTATACGTATGAAGACGGATGTCAGATTGTGTTGTGGGGAGGCGATTACGGAAATCCGGATACGCCTTATATTTCCGGCCCCAAAGGCAATGTCTATAAAAATTTTGTCTGTGACATACCCGGATGGGAGAAAAAACTTGCCGATTATCCGGAGCCGGAACAGCAGCGGGTTGATTTTATGGAATGTGTGAGGACGCGCCAACCGTTTGCGCTTAATGAACGGAACGGTTTTCATTCGGCTACAATCGTTAATATGGGCACAGTAGCCCTCCGGTTGAACCGTACGCTTGAATTTGACCCTGTGAAGCTGCAGTTTGTCAATGACGAAGCAGCCAACCGTTTGATTGACCAGCCAATGAGAGCGCCGTGGAACGGATGATTAGTGATTAATGGTTAGTGATTAATTTTCAATTTTCAATTAAAAAGATGAATATTTACAGGATATTACTTGGCGTTTTTATATTATGTTCCGTTATTGTGACGGCGCAGACGCCGGCAAATCGCACGAACGCTACAGTCGTGGCGGATGTGCGTGCACAGCTTCCGGCTGATGAGCAGTCAGGGTACGATGCGTTGATGAAAGAACTTTGTTCTACGGGAAACGAAGGCGTCAAAAGCCTTGTGGAGATGATGAATCCACCCGGGAAAGGCGATAATGCCGCCGTGGAATATGCCCTGAGCGGGCTGGCGGCCTACGCTTCCGGGGATGATGCGTTGAAAAGCAAGGTGGAACAGGCTTTTCTTGAAGTTCTTGATGCAGTGGAAGAACATGAAACGAAAGCTTTTCTGATACGCCTGATGGCCACAGTCGGTTCGGAGGCAAGCATCAATAAACTGTCGGGTTACCTGACGAATGACGAATTGAGCAGTCCCTCCGCATGTACGATTGCTTCCATTGGCGGCGAGGCTGCAGGCAGGGCGCTGCAAATGGCTTTGATGAGGCGAAGCGCCCGTTCGCCGGAAGCGCAGCGCAATATTATCCAGGCATTGGGAGACGTTGCGCCGTTGGAGGGAACGGAAGATTTGCTGCTGACCATGCTGTCGGCAGATGATACGAAAACGGGGGCGGTTGTTCTTGAAACGCTGGGTAAAACCGGAAGCCGGGCGTCACTCCCGGCTCTGGCGGCCGGTGCGGCCGCTGTCGGGTACCGATATGAGTTGACGGGCGCTACGGATGCATACGTGCAGTTGATAAAAAGAGTTTATGAACAGGGGGATGTGAAGGAAGCCGCTTCGGCAGCCCGGAACCTTTTGAAAAATGCGGCCGGCGCCGGTGCGGCGCAAGTGCGAGTCGCCGCGCTTGAACTT
The DNA here is from genome assembly GCA_031267485.1 of Tannerella sp. Lineage (GTDB taxonomy): Bacteria > Bacteroidota > Bacteroidia > Bacteroidales > Tannerellaceae > Tannerella. The sequence continues at coordinate 5,024 of JAIRYY010000043.1, read as the reverse complement.
CTGTTTTTGACCAGGGAAGATAGGCTTAAAACGCTCAAAACGGCGCTGAAAGACCCTGATAAACCATACAGGAACGCGGCGTTGAATTTTGCCTCCGGTTATGCTGATCAGGCGATGTATACCGAACTGTTCAGAATGTTGCCGAAAGCGGAAGACGGGGTAAAGGTGGATATCCTGAACATGATAGGTAATGAGGCCCGGTATCCGGCCAAAAGAGAAATGTTGAAAACGATAGAACCCGGCATTGAAAAAACGGGTACCCAGACACTCGCACAATTGCTGGAACATACGGATTTTGAGGTGAAGCAGGCTGCCGCTTACGCGCTTGCCGGAATCGGCGGTGAAGACGTCATACCGGCGCTCGCCGGCCTGCTGAAGAGCGAAGATGCCCGGACGGTCGCAATGGCAAAAAACGCCATCGCTTCATTTGACGGTGATGCCGCACTGGCTTTGGTGAGAATGTTGGGGACGGCATCCGGCGAGGGAAAGAAAGCGGCGCTGGAACTGCTTGCCCTGCGCAAGGCAAACGCACATTTCAATGCCGTGCTTGAACAGACGAAAACCGCTTCGCCGGAGGTGAGGGCGACGGCATACAACGTGCTGAAAGACGTGGTTTCGGAGAAGGATATCGTCACCCTGTGCGGCATGTTGGAGACGTCCGGACCTGAATTTGTGAAACCGTTGCAGCAGGCTGTCGCTTCGGCCATATCCGCCCTGTCGCCGGCGGCGAAGACCGAAGTGATTACCCGCCGCATACTGCAGGCCGGCGATTCAAAGGAATATTTGTACTACCCCGTATTGTCGTCGACGGGCGACAGCGAAGCCCTGGAATTAATCGTGAGGGGATTCGGGACGGAGAGCGGTGCGGCGAAGGATGCGGCATTTGAAGCGCTGCTTGCCTGGAAAGGATTCGAAGTGGAAACGCCCCTGTATAACATCTGTAAGGACGGGTCGGCCGCTTCTTATTCCGAACGTGCGCTGGATGCTTACATAGCGCTTGTTTCCGGCGGGGAAATGACGGGCGACAACCGGCTGATATTTTTGCGCAAGGCAATGGAAGTGGCCCGGACGGATGGACAGAAAAACAGCATATTGAAAAATCTGGGGGAAACAGGGACTTATCTGGCGCTGTTGTATGCGGGAAGATTTCTTGACGACAGTTCTCTGAAGGAAAATGCGGCGCAGGCGGTGATGACGATTGCGCTGGCAAACAGGACGTTTACCGGCGAAGAGGTCGTGGGCTTGCTGAACAGGGCTGCTGCTGCCCTGAATAATCCGGATGCGGACTATCAGCGACAGGCTATCCGCAAGCATCTGGACGGATTGCCGGACAGCGGGGCGGGGTTCGTCTCCATTTTCAACGGAAAAGACCTGATCGGCTGGAAAGGACTTGTGGCAAACCCCGTCCGGAGGGCGGAAATGAAACCTGCGGCGTTGAAGAGCGCGCAGGCAAAGGCGGACGAAGTGATGCGTTCCGGCTGGTCGGCTGTTGACGGCGAACTCGTCTTCAACGGCAAAGGCGACAATATCTGCACGGAAAAGCAGTATGGCGATTTTGAAATGTATGTCGACTGGAAGCTCGACCCGGCGGGGCAGGATGCTGATGCCGGCATCTATCTGCGCGGCACGCCTCAGGTTCAGATATGGGATACTTCGCGGGTGAATGTCGGCGCGCAGGTCGGCTCCGGCGGACTGTACAATAATACCGTCAATCCTGATAAGCCGCTTAAGGTGGCCGACAATAAACTGGGCGAATGGAACACGTTTTACATAAAAATGGCCGGCGACCGCGTTACGGTTCAATTAAACGGCTTACTTGTCGTCGACAACGTCATCATGGAAAATTACTGGGATCGCGCACAGCCCATCCCTCCCGTCGGACAGATTGAGCTTCAGGCGCATGGCAGCAAAGTGTATTACCGTAATATTTACGTAAGGGAACTGGAGCGGCCGGAACCGTTCCGGCTGTCGGAGGAAGAACGGAAGGAAGGATTCAGGATACTTTTTGACGGAACGAACATGCATGAATGGACGGGAAATAACGTTGACTACAAACTGGAGGACGGATGCATCTCCCTTTCGGCAGACACGCGATTCGGAGGCAATCTTTATGCAAAAAAGGAATATGCCAATTTCATTTACCGTTTCGAATTTCAGTTGACGCCGGCCGCAAACAACGGGGTTGGCATACGGACGCCGCTTGAGGGCGATGCCGCCTATGCGGGCATGGAGATTCAGATACTTGACAGCGAGCATCCGGTTTACAGGGATCTGCAGGTCTATCAGTATCACGGTTCCGTTTACGGCGTTATCCCGGCGAAACGCGGTTACCTGAAGCCTGCGGGCGAATGGAATACCCAGGAGATCATGGCTGATGGGAATCATATCCGGGTTACGCTCAACGGTACGGTCATTCTCGACGGCGATATCGGTGAAGCGGCCAAAAACGGCACAGCGGATAAACGGGAACATCCCGGACTGTTTAACAAATCCGGGCATATCGGATTTCTGGGTCACGGTTCCGCCCTGAAATTTCGCAACATACGCATCAAAGAGTTGAAATAATTATCAAAGTGTTTGGATATTGCGAATAAAAATAATTACCTTTGCGAGCAAAATTATATAAAATAGATAAAGATGAAGAAAATATTGTTATTCGGAGCAGCAATATGCTGTGTGTTTGTGTTGGGATCCTGTAAATCAAAGAGCAGCGCTTATAAGACAGCTTATGAACAGGCGAAGTCAAGCGACAACAACTGGGAAGGAGAGGAAGAGGATGACGAGACCGAAGTGTTGACGTCGGAAGAGATTTCGTATGAATCCGTTAAACAGGAGAAGGTCAAGCCGGCATCCGGCGAAGATGCAGCGGGCCTCAAGAGGTATTCCGTGGTGATCGGCAGTTTCAAGAACCAGACGAACGCCTATTCCCTGAAAGAACGTATGCTGGACGAGGGTTACAGACCTGTTGTTGCGGAAAATGATTTCGGCATGCTGCGCGTCATTGTGGCAAGTTTTGACAGTAAGGCGGACGCGGCCAGAAGCCGTGATGCCATCAAGTCGAAGTATGCCCCCAATTTCCAGGATGCCTGGCTGCTGGAGCGTCAGTACTGATATCCGGGATATTATATGCCAGAGGATGCTTCTTCCTGAAAGAGGCATCCTTTTTTAATGTTGGAGGAACACCATGCGCATCGAACAGAATTATTCACTGGAGCATCATAATACATTTCACATTCCCGCCAGGACACGCTGGTTTATGGAATACGACAGCGAGGAAGAGCTGAACCGCATATTGAGGGACGAATACTTTCAGGAGTGTCCGGCGCTGCATATCGGCGGCGGCAGCAATCTTTTGTTTGTCAACGATTACAGCGGGATAATCATCCATTCCGCGATAAAGGGCATTTCGTTAACGGAAGAAACGCCCGGCTCGGTACTGTTGCGGGTAGGCGCGGCGGAATGCTGGGACGATGTGGTGGCCTATGCCGTCTCGAAAGGGTGGGGCGGGGTGGAGAACCTTTCCCACATACCCGGCGAAACGGGCGCGGCGGCCGTCCAGAACATCGGCGCTTATGGCGCGGAAATAGCGGATGTGATTGAAACGGTTGAGGCGTACAACCGGCTGACGTTCGAAAAGCATGTCTTTACAAACGAAGCGTGCCGGTATGGTTACCGGAGGAGTTTTTTCAAGGAAAACCATCATGACCCGTACATCGTGACCCATGTCAGTCTGCGCTTGCAGAAGACGCCGGTCTACCGGTGCGATTACGGGAATCTGCGCAATGCTCTGGTCGGTTTTGAAATATCCCTGCGGACGGTCCGAGATGCCGTTATTCGCGTCCGCCGCGAGCGGCTGCCCGAACCGGAAGAGTTGGGTAACGCCGGCAGTTTTTTTGTGAATCCGGTAATCTCCGGCGCACAGTTTGAGGCGTTAAACGAACGGTTTCCGGAAATGCCGTCCTATCCTTTGCCGGATAGCTGCGTGAAAGTGCCTGCCGGATGGCTCGTCGAGAAATGCGGCTTCAGGGGAAAACGAAAAGGCAACGCCGGCGTTTACGAAAAACAGGCGCTGGTGCTTGTGAACTGCGGCGGCGCCACTGGAGGTGAAATTGCCACCCTGGCCGAAGATATAAACCTGGCGGTAAGCGATACGTTCGGAATTACGCTCGTCCCCGAAGTCAGGTACGTTTATTAAAGACCGAATCCATATCCGGATGTCAGTCGCTTATATCTTCGCATTTCAAACTTTTTTTGAATCGAAACTTCAAAACATTTGGATTTTATAAAAAAAAGTGTAACTTTGCACTCGAAAATGATACGGTGCCTTGGATGAGTGGCTTAGTCAGTGGTCTGCAAAACCATGTACGGCGGTTCGAATCCGCCAGGCACCTCAAAATGAGCCAAAAGCGCTGAAAAGCCGGTTAGTGGAAACTAACCGGCTTTTGCTGTTTATATGATTTTCAGACGGTTATTACCAATGACATCGTTCAGACATACAGGGCGCAAACAGGCAGTTTATATGATTTTCAGACGGTTATTACCCCGTTGTAAGCATTCAGTAAAGGCCGTATTTTTCAATCGGGTTAGATTAGCGACCTTTGCGATCAAAAAGGAATGTTCTCACTGAATGAAAATCATCGTTATTATCTGTGTACAACAGGTACGGATATGCGCAAGGGATTTAATACCCTATCGGGTCTTGTCACGAATGTTGGAGGTTCGGGACTTATGGAGGGTTCGGTATATGTCTTTGTCAGTAAAACCCGCACAACGGTAAAGCTACTGCACAGGGAGCGTGGCGGATTTGTTATCTACCACAAACGTCTGGAAAGCGGTCGAATCTCCAAGTTGATATTCAAACACGAAGAACCATTCCGAAGCATTCGCTGGGATGAGCTGGTGCTTTTTATGGAAGGTATAAATCCGAATACAAAAAGGCGGAAAAGATAAGTAGATATTCATAATTAGTTTGAGTACTAGTCAAGAATTAGTTTAGTTTATTAAAATGAGAGAAATTTATTTTT
>JAIRYY010000018.1 GCA_031267485.1 Tannerella sp. | reverse complement strand
TCCTGACGGTAATCATCCATGCTGTTGCGCGTTATCGCCCTTCTGCGCACACGGGCCGGGTCGGGATTGTAGGCTTCCTCTCTTGCCGTCGCTCCCCAGTCCAGGAAATTATTGTCGTCGACCGTATAGGCATTGGTGAAACTGACCGTTTTATTATAGGCGTAACGCTGCGCGTACTGCGTGATAAACCTCAATCCGTCGCAGATGTCCACTTCGGCTTTCAGGTTAGCGATGAAAAGGTTATTCCATTCTTTGTTGTCACCGGCCTTTTCGGCAAGCAGCAGCGGATTCGCATTCTTGTTCCCAAGCCCGTAACTGCCGTCCGGATACCGGGGGACAACGAACTGCGTGGCGTGATACATCGAATAGAAGATGCCTCCCCCGTTCACGTCGTAATCGTAAGCGCCCACCGGTTCGAGCGAGTAGCGCGTACGGAAGTTGGCGTCGGCCGACAGTCTGACAAATGCGAAAGGTTTGAAATCGGTGTTTACGCGTATTTCCTTAATATCCGAGTTGAAGTTCGAAATGACGCCGTCCTGGCCATAGTAACGCAGCGCCATCAGCCCCCGCGCTTTTTCGTTTCCTCCGCTGACATTCAGGCTGTAATTATGCTGGAGCGCATTGCCATACACCACATCCTGCCACTGATTGGCTTCCCGGTAGGTCAGCGGGTCTTTTTTGTGATTGTCAATCCATTCCTGAATAAAAGTTTCGGAATAGCGCGGATTTTGCCCGGCGTTTTTAAAGGCATAGTTTTGCTGGCGCATATACGCCGCGCTCTCCATGTGCTCCGGCCTGTTGGTGACGCGTTGGACGCCCCAGTACGTATTCAGGTCGATTTTCACGCCGCCTTCCTTCCCGCGCCTGGTTGTCATAAGGACAACCCCGTTGGCGGCGCGCGAGCCATAAATAGCCGTCGTCGAAGCGTCCTTCAGGATGGAAATATTTTCGATATCATCCGGATTAATATCCGATATGCGCTGTTCGATGCCGTCGACAAGCAGCAATGCGTCACTGTTGTTAATGGTCGTGATGCCGCGTATGCGAAGCGTCGTATTGGCGCGTCCCGGAGCGCCGCCCTTGTCGAGAATCGTCAAGCCCGGCGATACACCCTGCATGGCAGCCGTAGTGCTGTTTGCCATGCGGTTTATATGCTCATTCCGGATACTGCCGACGGCTCCCGTCACACTCACTTTTTTCTGCAGGCCATAACCGACAACGACAATCTCGTCCAGCGCCTGCGTGTCTTCATTCATTACGACGGTCAGCGACGTCTGATTGTCAATGGTCACCGTCTGCGTCAGATACCCGACGTAAGAAATCCGAATCGTCGCTTTCTCCGCGACATCCATGCTGAATCGGCCGTCAATGTCGGAGATTACCCCGTTTGAAGTGCCCTGCTCAATGATACCGGCGCCGGCGACCGGCTCTCCCGCATCGTCCATAACGACACCTGTGATTCGTTTTTTGCCCTGCAGGCGTTCATTTTCAATAAACGCCTTCCTGCTCAGGATGATTTGACGGTCTTCCACCTTATAGGCGACATCCGTCCCGTCAAACAGTTTATTCAGTACATTCTCTATCGTCTGCGACCTTACATTCACGCTTACCTTACGGTCTACGTCAACTAATTTGGTGTTGTACAGAAAATAAAATTCCGATTCGCCCTCAATGCTATGCAAAACATCCTCTACGGTAACATTCCGCATGTTCAGACTAACTCTGGCAGACTGGGAATAAAGGCTGTTTGCGCCCGACTGAAGTACGGTTACAAATAATAATAATACGGTTATTCGCATAAAAACAGGTATTTTAAAGATTAAATCGTAATAAGACTTGAAATCTTTGCTGTGTTGTAAATTCTTCATATATTTACACGGTCAAAATTAATTAATTAGGTTGTTATTCGCTTAATTGGTTCATTACCATTCGTCAGGTGAGATTTTCGGACTGGTAACGTTTTTTTGATGCCGGCGGGAGAATGCAGCGTGCATTTTCCCGCTCTTTTTGTACTCTTTTATCTGCTGTTTTCCATAGGCAATCCGTTTTTTTTAAAGTGAATACTCATGATATTTTACCTGCTGCCGCCCTCTTTCTGTTTCATGCTGATAATCACTGTTTTTTTAGTGAACGCATAATCTTCCGACTGTTCGGGGTAGATGATTTTGCATTTTATGGGAGCGGATTTTTCGAGTAAATGCAGTATTTCGTCCAGTGTTTCGGCAGTAAAGGAGGCGGAGTATTCGTAACCGTACAACTCCTCCCCCTCCAGGCGTATGTCCACGTTGAAATGACGGGCGAAGCGGCGGGCTATTTCCGTCATATTCGCCCGGCGGAAAATCATCTTCCCGTCTTTCCACGAAGTTTTCACGGCAAGATTCGCGCCGACCGTCACAAGGCTGCCGCTTTCCCTGTCAAACAGAACCTGCTGTCCCTCCCTGACATTTACGGAACCGGACGCGCCATTCACCGGCGCGGAAACTTCAACATTCCCGGAGACCAGCGTCGCCTCAATAACCGGCTCATCATCGTAAGCGCATACATTGAACTCCGTACCGTATGCGCAGACCCTTAAACCGTCTTTCGTCCGTACCTCAAAAATATTCGTTTTATCCGCTTTCACCTTAAAATAGGCTTCGCCGGAAAGATGCACACTGCGGATGTTACCGGTAAAACGCTGCGGATACGAAAGCCGGGAACCGGAATTAAGCCATACTTCCGATTCGTCGGGAAGCGTTATTTTCGTGACAAGGCCACTGGCCGACGTCAGTTCAACCTGCCCGGCATCCGCCACGCGGCCGCGTTCATTTACCTTTCCGTATAAAACGATTGTTGCCATGATGAGGGGAATAACGAGCGCCGCAGCAGTATTGCGCAGAACGGCCCATAGCTTCCGCCTGTATCTGTCCGCCGCTACCCTGCGGGAAAGTTCGTCCCAGTTTTTTGCCGTATCAATGCGCCTGTGCTCCATCAACTCCGCCGAAATATCCCGGACGAAGCGTATTTCCGCCATTTCCCGCCGCAAGCCGGCCGAATTGTCCAGTAATGTTTCAAAAGCCTCTCTTTCTTCCGGCGATAACCGGTTTTCCAGGTAAGCGATGATATGTTGCGTATTATTTTCCACGATTTCACTTTTTAAGGGATAGACGTGCAAAAAGGGAAATACCCTATGGGAAAATCCATTTTTTTTACAAAAAAAGCGAAAACAGCGGCAGGTAATCTTTCAAATCCACCCGGAGCTGCTTCAGGGCTTTCGTCATGTAAGCCTCGACCGTTTTGACCGAGATATGCTGCCCGGCGGCAATCTCGGCATACGTTTTCCCCTCGAAACGATTCTGTTCAAAGACCAGACGGATGTGTTCCGGCAGGCGTGCAAGAGATTTGTTCAGCAGATGTTCGAGTTCGGCCGTAGTGTAAAGTTCCTCCGTGTCGGACACCGTTCTGTCGTGCGTTTCCTTTTGCCGCCACAACAGTTCCCGCTCTTTTTTACGCAGGTAATCGATGCAGCCGTTTCTCACGCCGGTAAGCAGGAAGTTCCTGCCGGAAGTATTTATTTCGAGCGTCTTCCGGTTTTTCCATATCCTGAAAAAAGTGTCCTGCACAATGTCCTCACACGTCTCCCGGTTTTCAACATACCGGTTGGCAAATACGCAGAGAGGAGCGAAAAAATCAAGGAACAAAGAGCGGAAAGCGTCTTCATCGTCGTGTAACGCAATCCTCCAGAAAAGTTGCTCCATCTGATTTTTTTTTCCTGTTTCCATTTGGCAAAGTTAAAAAAGAGGCTGTAAAGATACGGTCTCTTTATGATATATTAAATACCATGAATGTGGCATTTTGGGAGGACCGCTCTTTTTGCGTGCCGTTATTCCCTGAAAATGGATACATTCCAAACTGTCGCACCCTGCAATTTCGCTGCTCCGGCCAGGCTCAGGGTGCGGGCATGGCATGGTTTTCATGCATTATTAAACTATTTGTTGTAACTTTACCGCAAATTTGAAACGTAAACAGATGAAAATAGGATTCGACGCCAAAAGAACCGTCCGGAACAACACCGGTTTGGGGAATCACAACCGCCAGGTCATAGAAGTTCTGTCGGAATATTATCCGGATAACGAATATCTCCTTTTTGCTCCCAGGCAGAAGGAAAACAGTCGGCTGCGCCGGATTCTTGAGAAAGCGAACGTGACGTTTTTCTCACCCGGGGGATTTTTCAAACTGTTCCCTTCCGTCTGGCGGAGCTGGGGGATTTTACGCGATATCGGGAGGCAGGGCCTGGCCGTTTTTCACGGACTGAGCAACGAACTGCCGGTCGGCATCAAAAAGGCCGGCATCAAAACGGTCGTCACGATTCATGATTTGATTTTCCTCCGCTACCCGGAATATTACAGGCTGGTGGACAGGACTGTTTACCGGCTGAAATTCCATTATGCGTGCAAAAAGGCAGACCGAATCATCGCCGTAAGCGAATGTACCAAACGCGATATCATCTCCTTTTTCCATATCCCGGAAGACCGGATAAGCGTGGTTTATCAGGGATGTCATTCCGGTTTCCGGGCAAAAGTCTCCGAAGAAAAAAAATCGGAAATCGCGGACAGATACCGCCTGCCCCGCCGTTTTGTCCTGTACGTCGGAAGCATCGAAGCGCGCAAAAACCTGTTGCTGGCAGTAAAAGCATTGCGGCAGATACCGGAAGAGATCCACCTGGTTGCCGTCGGAAAATCAACGCCATATCAGTCGGCTGTGGAAAAATACGCCGGCACGTCGGGCGTCAAACCGCGCCTGCACATACTGAATCAGGCTCAATGGGACGACTTGCCGGCGATATACCAGTCGGCCGCCCTGTTCGTCTATCCGTCCTTTTTCGAAGGCTTTGGCATCCCCATCGTCGAAGCGCTGAACAGCGGCATCCCGGTAATAGCGGCCACCGGTTCCTGCCTGGAAGAAGCCGGAGGTCCCGCCTCCGTATACGTCAGCCCGCACGACGGCAACGCTTTAGCCGGAGAAATAATGAGGATACTCAACAATAAGGGCCTGGCAGAAAAAATGATTGAAGCCGGGAAATGCCATGCGGAACGTTTTTCGGAAAAATCAATTGCGGAAAATATCATGAACGTTTATGAATCCTGCATTTCGAGAGGAGGGGGCCGCTCCGGCTTCCCGATCAGTGATTTGTCAAAACGAAAAATAAAGTGAATTTGTTTTGTATTATTCTTTGTTTACACTATCTTTGCGGGCGTTTTTTCAGAAATATACGTACACAGATAACAGTTTAAAATCATGACATTCAAAAAAATTACGGCAGAAGAGGCCGCTTCTTATGTAAAGGATGAAGACAATGTAGGTTTCAGCGGATTTACTCCGGCAGGCTG
>JAIRYY010000248.1 GCA_031267485.1 Tannerella sp. | reverse complement strand
GACAAAGGCAGGACTAAGGCGGTCAAAACAGGTATTCAAAATCCGCTCCAATTCGTACCCCTCAAAGCTAAAATGAAACGGAGTTCATTGTTTTACAGGAAGTTACAAAAATATCTTTTGTTCTCTCTCTCTAACAAAATTAGGATAACATCCAAATCTTTGGGCGTTAAAAAGAGTTTCCAATATGTTAAACTTGAAGAGCCGCATAACTACAGACTAATATTTTAATTTTTCGTGCAAATATAGAGTAATTTTTTATTGCACAAAAAAAAACGCCAAAATTTATTGTTAATTAACATAATATCCAAGCCGTAAGTATACGAACTTACAGGCTCTATAAATCGTACGGGTAATTTTGTTCATAGCCTGTCCCCCCCCATCATTAGCCGCCGCAACACCCGCCCTGTCATTGTGGGCGCCCGCAAGGGACGCCCCTACATCGCCAACCATTAATCATTAATCACTAATCACTAATCATCAGTTATTCGATGATTTTTGTCCAGCCGAAGATGTCCGGCTCGTCACCGTACTGGATAGCCCGGAGTTTGTTGTACAGTTTTTCGCAAACGGGGCCGACGCCGCCGTCTTTGGCTATGATGTATTGTTTGTTTTCGTCGATATCGTCAATCTGCGATATGGGGGCGATGACGGCGGCCGTACCACATTCGGCCGCTTCGTCGAACGTGGCAATCTCCTCGAAGGAGACGGGGCGGCGTTCGACCGTCAAACCCAGCGTTTCGGCGAGCTGCATGAGGCTTTTGTTCGTGATGGAGGGAAGTATCGAGCCGGAGGCGGGCGTGATGTATCTGTCGCCTTTGATGCCGAAAAAGTTGGCGGGGCCACATTCGTCGATGTATTTTTTCTCTTTCGGGTCCAGATAAAGTACGGCGGCATAGCCTCCGGCCTGCGCTTTTTGTCCGGCCACGAGGCTTGCGGCATAGTTCCCGCCGACTTTTACCGTTCCGGTACCTTTCGGCGCGGCGCGGTCGTAATCGCGCATGATGCATACTTTCGACGGTTTGAACCCGGTTTTGAAATAAGGGCCTACGGGCGTTACGAAAACGAGGAACATATACTCTTCCGAGGGTTTTACGCCTACCTGAGCGCCTGTTCCGACGAGCAGCGGACGTACGTAAAGCGACGAGCCGCTTTCGTACGGCGGGATGAAGCGCTGGTTGAGGAGGATGACCATGCGCACCGCTTCCTCGAATTTTTCCGGCGGGAACTCGGCCATCCTGACAGCGCGGCTTGACGCCTGCAGGCGCTTTGCATTTTCGTCCATCCGGAAGACGCGGATTTTACCGTCTTTCCCGCGGAACGCTTTCAGACCCTCGAATGCTTCCTGTCCGTAGTGCAGGCATGTCGCGGCCATGTGCAGGTTTAAAATTTCGGAAGACGACGTTTCCAGCTCACCCCATTTCCCGTCTTTGAAAAAACATCTTACGTTATAATCGGTTTTCATGTAACCGAAAGGCAGTTCTGACCATTTTATATTTTCCATATTGTATAATTTATATTGTGTATGCGTTTTCAGCGCTCGCAAAATTAGTATTTTTTCCGGGATTGCGTCGTGTTTTGCCTGTTTTTTGTTCCGCTCTGCCGTAAAAATACCCGTCCGGTTCTTGTAAAAGAGAACTTTTTCATGTAAGTTTGCACGGTTTTTAAGTTTTGTTGAGAATGAAAAGAGTTATTGAACACATAAGGGAGAGTAAAAAAACGGCGTTTTCCTTTGAAATATTGCCGCCTCTCAAGGGGAACAACATCCGGAGAATCTATGACATCATCGATAAGCTGGCGGAGTTTGAGCCTAAATATATCAACATCACGTCCCACCACAGCGAGTATGTCGACAGGGCGGGAGCGGACGGCGTGGTGCGAAAGGTAAACATTCGCCGCCGTCCGGGCTCGGTTGCCATCGCTTCGGCGATTCAGAACCGGTATGGCATTACGGCAGTGCCTCACATTATATGCAAGGGCTTCACGAAAGAGGAAACGGAATATGCGCTTATCGACCTTAATTTCCTGGGCGTGCGCGATTTGCTGTTGCTTCGCGGGGATGAAAAACGGTTGCCCGATATTGCGGACGGGTCGCTCTATCACGATAATGCGACAGACCTGCAGCAACAGGTGAATGCCTTTAACCGGGGCGTCGCGCTGGACGGGTCGTCTTTCGAGGGGATAGAAACGCCGTTTTCCTACGGCATGGCATGTTACCCGGAAAAGCATGAAGAGGCTCCGAGCATGGATTCGGATGTTTATTACGCAAAGAAAAAAGTTGAAAACGGGGCGGATTATCTGGTGACCCAGATGTTTTTCGACAATTCGAAATATTACGCATTTGTCGACAGGATGCGTGCGGAGGGGGTGTCGGCGCCGATTATTCCGGGAGTGAAGCCCATCGTGTTCATGGATCAGCTGACCGTGCTGCCCCGGATTTTCCGCTCCGAAATTCCGGAGGAGCTTGCCGGAGAGCTTCGCCGGTGCAAAACGGACGGCGAAGCGAAAGAGGTTGGGATAGCGTGGAGCATCCGGCAATGCAGGGAGCTGATTGCACACGGCGTTCCGAGTATTCATTTCTATTCGTTCATGGCAACCGACAGCGTGCGGAGGATTGCGGAGGAAATCTATTGATGCGGAAATTTTATTTAAACAATAATATGAATTGGTATGAAACGAAGAAATTTTGTTCAGTGCGCCGGAACTGCGGCGCTGGCAACCGCAACGGCAGGATTGCTGAATAGCTGCGCCTCTGCAGCCGGACTGGAAAAGGGCGAAGTCCTGCACACGGTAATCTTTGACCTGAAACACGCGGCAGGTTCTCCCGAAGCGGAAAAGTTCGTCGCAGACGCGCGCCGCATCCTGACCGCCGTGCCGGGCGTGCGCGACTTTCAGGCATACAGGCAGTGCAGCCCGAAAAACGACTATCAGTACGGCTTTCTCATGACATTCAACAATCAGAAAGAGTTTGACGCATACACGGCGAATCCGGCGCACGTCCGCTTCGTCGAAGAACGCTGGAATACGGAGGTAAGCCGTTTTCAGGAATCGGATTTCATGAAGATTTAGTATCCCGCCCGGCTTTATGCGGAAGGGCTCTGTAAACCCCACCCCGATATCGTTCCTTACCGGGTTTTCTTTCCTGAAAACAAATAAGGTTTTGTTGACTGGAAATAACTTTGTACTTTTGCCATACAGAAACATTATGCTATGGATTCTAAAATATTGAATGGCATTATTGCCGTATTAGGCAAATCGCCCGTCGAAAAGGCATGGCTGTTTGGTTCTTTTGCCCGAAACGAAGAAGACGGCCAAAGCGATATTGATATGCTGATACGTTTCAGCCCGGACGAGAAAATCACGCTTTTCCGTTATGGAGGTATTGTTTACGATTTGGAACGGATTACGGGCAGGAAAGTGGATTTGGTTGAGGAAGGAATGTTGCGGCCATTTGCACTTGAAGCAGTAGAAAAGGATAAAATATTGATTTATGAGAAGCCCCGAAAAGGATAAAGAACGGATGTTCAAGGTCAAACTCAAGGAAAAAACTGAAGAACAGGACGCGGCGTTTGCCGTCATGCTGAAAAAAGCCGGTAAAGTCCGCAAAATCATCAAACTGGACATGCCGCAGTCGTCGTGGTGCGAGTTCGGAATTGACGACGAACAGCAGGATATTCCGGAAAGAAGCAAAAAAAACAGTTATTTCTGTTTCAACCGGAATAATTGTTTTAATTTTGCACCGGATTTTAAATGACAAAAAATATTTGATTATGAAATAAAAAAACAGCGTACACGGTACGCATATAAAGACATATTGGATTGAAGCGTTAGCTTTTATTCTTGTACTTGAAATCTCGACAGTTTCAGTAACTCCTGGAGTAAGCAGTGGACGCTCACGCCTCATGGCGTGGGCTTACTTGTTTGGAGTTAGGTAGTCGAGAACCTCAAGTACAGACAAAGTTAAAGTCCCACGCTTTTTTTATTTTATAAACTCTGCTTTCGGGACCTGGCGGAAACAAATACATTTAACTATGAAAAGAATTTTTACAGTATGGGCAGGCACAGTAATGGGGCTTGCATGTGTGTGTCTTCCGATGAGGGGACAGAGCAGAGCGGAAGTATCGGCAGGCGAGGCGCCGCTATCGAAACAGGGTGTGGAATTGCGGAAATTTCTGGATTGTCAGAACGGAGACAGTGCGATTAAGTACACGGCTGCGGGAATACCGATCGAAAAAAAGGTTTTTCGGGATTACGGTTCGGGTGAACATAAATTCCGGATATTTGCCGGGTACAGATGGGAAAATAATACGTGGATATCAACAAATGATACCGCGAGCTGGATGGCGATGCCCTATCCTTTTAATGCAGGTGACACCAGGATCTCATGGGCAATGGCTGGAAATTGGTATAATTCTTCTGATGTGGAGGGCTATGAGGTCAGGCGTGTATATGATGCGAATAATAGACTTGTCTCGGTAACGGTTGGAGATTATAGTAATGATGGCAACTTTCGAGGATATCGCGAAGCTTATTATATCACTTACAACGAAAATAACGACATCCTGCTTATTGAATCGCCTAACTACGAAAGGAAAAGACAAATCAGGTATCGGTACGACGCGAATAGAAACGTAACACTGTATGAACAGACCCTTTATGACAATGATGATTTATTCCTGAAAATGACTTGTGAATACGATGCAGACAGCCGTCCGCTAATCCTCTCTTTTTATGGTTGGAACATAACGCTGCTACAGGCGGCGCTGG
>JAIRYY010000239.1 GCA_031267485.1 Tannerella sp. | reverse complement strand
CTCGAGTCGATGACTCATAATCTCGAGTCGATGAGACATAATCTCGAGTCGATGGCTCATACTCTCGAGTCGATGAGCCATAATCTCGAGTCGATGAGCCATAATCTCGAGTCGATGAGCCATAATCTCGAGTCGATGAGCCATAATCTCGAGTCGATGAGTCATAATCTCGAGTCGATGAGCCATAATCTCGAGTCGATGGCTCATAATCTCGAGTCGATGAGCCATAATCTCGAGTCGATGAGCCATAATCTCGAGTGTATGGCTCGTCTACTGCAGCAAATATGCGGAATATGCTCCGTGCGGAATGGGATTGTGTGTTTGTCGCCGGCGACGGAAGCGGCAATCCTTCAAAGGGTTCTTGCCCGGGTTGCTTTGCGCCCTGCAATGACGGGGTTGGGCGGAAGTTTTCAGCCGGGTACGTCACCCCTTGCGAACCATCCGTAAAACGCTTTCCAGATCGGCAATCAAATCATCGGCGTCTTCCAGTCCGACCGACAGGCGGAAGATTCCCTCGCCGGCGAAATCATTCCACGACCGTAGCTGTTCGGGCGTGGAGAGCCGGAAGGATGTTTCCTGCAACTCCCGGCTGTCCAGATAAAACAGGAGCGAGCGGTGATGTCCCAGCGAAACGGCATAATGGATAATCTGCAGATTTTCGGCAAATCTCGCGGCCTGTTCCCTCCCGTTTTCCACCTGAAAGGTAATCATGCCGGAGAAGTTTTTCATCTGCCGCCGGGCGAGTTCGTGCTGCGGATGCGATGGCAGACCCGGATAAATCACTCGCCCGACCGCCGGATGATTCTCCAGGAACCGGGCTACCTTCAGCGCGTTTTCCTCATGCACGCGCATGCGGAGCGGGAAAGTCGCCATTCCCCTTAAAATCAGCCACGCATTGAACGGGCTCAGTGAGCCGCCCAGGCGAATGGCTGTTTTCCTGCGCAGCGGGACGAGGTCATCCCGCCGGCCGAGGATAGCGCCACCCAGCGCATCGCCGTGTCCGCCAAGATATTTGGTCAGCGAGTGGATTACAAAATCCGCGCCCAGTTCCAGAGGCCTGGTTGCAAGCGGCGTTGCAAAGGTGGAATCCACCGCCAGCCTGGCGCCTGCACGACGGGCGATGCCGGCAACAGCCTGTATATCCGTCAGGCGCAGCAACGGATTGCACGGGGTCTCGATATAAATCAGACGGGTGTTCGGCCTGACCGCATTTTCCACCGCTTCCGGATCGGACGTATTCACTTTCGTTATCTCAATACCCAGTCCGGGTATCATTTCGTTGGTTATTTCCGAAAGCGCGGCGTATGCCACGTCGCTTATCACCGCATGATCGCCCGCCTTAAGCAGGTGGAACAGCAGGGCGGTGACAGCTCCCATTCCGCTGGCAAAAGCGACGGCCGTCTCCGAACCTTCCAGGGCGGACAGTTTTTCCTCCAGCTGACGGACGGTCGGGTTGCTCCAGCGCGTATAAAGAAAGGCATCGTTCTCGTTCATCCCCTCCACAGAAAACCCCGCGCCTGCATTTGCGCTGAACGTGGTGGACATGACCAGATTGGGCGATGAGGCATTTGTAAACGGATCGGGAAACTCTCCGGCATGAATGGCTTTTGTGGAAAAGCCGCAACTGTTTTTTATCTTCTCTGTCATAGTTCGTTCGTGTTACATTTTTGCGCCGGCAAAGATATGCCGGCCTGATATAAGCCGAAATAACACAAGTATGGTATTTTTTTATCAGAACGTTCCGATAAGGCCGTAACGCTGCGTCACGCAAAAAATCTGGCTGTAAATGTGAAAGCCGGGACGGCTGGTGTCGATTTTCCGGTTTAGCTGCAGCACCGGATGACCGGCGTGGACGTTAAAGGATTGCTGCAGGCGCTTGTCCGCCCTTATGGCAAAAAACTGCTGCACTCCGCCCGTGACAACTATCTGATACTTCGTTCGCAGCGTGTCGAAGAGGGATTTGTTTTCCATGTCATAACTCAGGAAACGGGGCAAATTGCTGTTCGGGAGCATCGTTATGTCGTAAAATACAGGCGTTCCGTCAATCAAACGCAACCGCTCGAAATAAATACATCCGGCTTTCTCTTCCTGCGGGTCGATCGGGAAGGAGAATGCTTCGTTCCATTCGCGCAGTTCCGGCTTCATCGTTATGTGCGTGGTCAGGTTCGTACTGTCGACCGCCGATGTCGTGCCTATCAGCGACAGTATGCCGATACCCCGGGGACTGCCTTTCACAATACTGCCTTTCCCCTGATGACGGACAATAAATTCATCGGCGACGAGCTGCCCCAGCGCTTTCCGCACGGTGAGGCGGGCAACGCTGTATTTGAGGCACAAATCGTGCTCGGAGGGCAACAAATCGCCGGGCGCATACGCTCCGTCGGCTATCCCGGCTCTCAAATCTTCATATATCAGCTTGTATTGCGGCAATTCACTCATGTCGAAACAACATGTAAAAGTTTCTCTGTCATTCGATGTATTAAGTAGTAGTTGTGGTGAGAGGCGCGAAACAACATGTAAAAGTTTCTCTGTCCCGTGAGGGACAGAATGTTGGTAGAAAAATTGGCCGTGACCCATTTTTCGCGTGCCGTCAGGTACGCTATGTGACTGTCATCACATTCCGTACCTGACGGCACGGGGTTGGAGAGGCCCCCGGCATTTTCTACCGACATTCCGTACCTGACGGCACGGAGTTGGAGAGGCCTCCGGCATATTCCGTACCTGACGGCACGGGGTTGGAGATGCCTCCGGCATATTCCGTACCTGACGGCACGGGGTTGGAGATGCCTCCGGCATATTCCGTACCTGACGGCACGGAGCATAAACGTTTCCGAAAATTTTTCTGCCGGCATATCGTGTACTTCCATTTGCTTATAACCATTATATATTATTTACTTCACGTTATTTATACTTTGCGCGGGGTAATTTTGTGCATTGTATTTTCTCCGTCATTGCGAACGAAGTGAAGCAATCCAGGCACAGGCGATGACCTGGATTGCTTCGGGCTGCGCCCTCGCAATGACGACGGGGAGGGGGAGGAAGAACGCCATTACGATGAAAGCAATACACATAACCATGCCGCGTGAAGTATAGCAAAGAAGAAATCACCCGGCTGTGATTTATTTACTGTCTTCGTATTGACTCGAAAGAATCACGATTTTCATCAGTTCCTCGTTTTTCCGTATCTTTAATCCCGACGGTGTAATCGTATGCGTGATACCGGACGTATAATAAGGCGAATTATAGCTCGACATGGAAGCCTCGCGGCGTACCGGCAATACGAGCAGGCGAAGATCTTCATCCGGCGAATTTTTTATATGCGCCTTGAGTAAACTGCTTATGTTGCCGAATAAATAGGTGCGCGTATCGGAAACATATCCGAGCGAAGTAGCCGCCGAAGAACTCGCAGCCGAAGTGGAACCGTCTATACTCCCGTAGGAAACGAACGAGGTGTTATTGTCTTCGATACGTACATTTTCAAAAAACGCCGTTACCGAATCTTCGGGCAGGAGCAGCAAATGTGACGGGGGCACATAGGCGAAACTGTTTTCGTCGTCCGGCAAATCATATTTCAAATTGAGCGTGAAGCCGTTAATAAAACGATTCTGAATATCCATCCGGTCTGCAATCTTGGTGGTAGGGATCACGAGTTTTGTACAGACGCCCGCCGGAGACTTGATATAGGTATGGTCCGGGTTGTCTGCGAGCAGTTGATCAATCTGGCTGTTTTTATAGCGGTTTATCTGAATAACCTCTTTCCATGAGGAAAACCACTGATAGGCGGGAATCAGGGAGTCCTGTTCCTGCGAATCTTTTCCCATATAGGTGTAGGATATGCGCAGTACAATATTTTCGCCGGTTGTCTCAATCAGACAGCCGCTGCCAAACGTGTTTGTGACATATATGCCGGGGAAAAATCCGTTGAATGAAGCCTGTGATGCAAACGTCGACGGATTGTTGACGGTCTCGTCATAGAATTTCTGCCCCAGCTCGACCGGCAGTTTGACCCGTATCTGGGGGGTATAATAACCCAGATTCCGTAAAGAATCGGGAAACGTCATGTCAAAAGCCGTATACGTACTGGCGCCAAGCGGATTCTCCATATTGCAATATTGCCCGGGATCGTCATTCGTGTAAAAATTCCTTTTCAGCGGCTGGTTTACCGGAAATGCCGAAACCCGCATGGGCGCAACCGTATCGCCATACGCCGAAACCCCGCCGGAAAGATTGAATGAATAGTAGATTATCAAATCCATCGAATCAATCTTCCCGTTATAGGGCGTTTGGGCAAATTTGAATCCTTCCTCACAATAAAACTGGCACAGGAAGTCGGACTTGATCGTCCCGTATACCGGATCGTACATTTCGCCCAGCATGCAGTTCGCCGTTTTGGCGAAGATGGAATCCAGTTTCACGGTCGACGCGCTCATCTGAAACGTGTCGGTGAACACGCTTATCAGATCGCCCGGAGGCTGAACTGTCGTTCCCACTTCCGTCAGGGTATCATCACATGCGCCCAGAATGAGGCCTGTCGCGAGGCCGCATAAGGCTATACGTTTTTTTAAACCTTTTATCATTTTCTGTTTTTATTTGGAATTGAGTATCTGATCGTAAAAATCATTGTATACGTCGACGTACGACGTTTCCGGATGATAGGGCAGAAACGGTTTGTTTTCCTTTTCTATAAATTCCGTGACTTTCTGGCTTATCCCGTGACTTCCCTGGATGACGCCGTCGGAATATCGGATGGCGAGGCTTGACAGGGCGTCAAAATCCGTGGATGTTTTTATCAGCTGGAGGTCTTTTTCGGTCATGCCGTCCAGTTTCAGTTTTCGGGCAAGGGATTCGTTCAGGGATTTCTGATAGGCGTCGGCATAAACGGAATATACGATTTTAGCGCCGGCAAAACCCGGATCGTCCGCATACATTTTTTTCAGATAAATCGGAGCCAGCGCCGACAGCCATCCGTGACAGTGTACAAGATCCGGTATCCAGCGCAGTTTCTTCACCGTCTCAAGAACTCCCCGCACATAGAACATCGCCCGTTCGTCGTTGTCTTCAAACTCTTTGCCGTCGTCATCCTGCACGGTGAACTTCCGCTGAAAAAAATCATCATTGTCAATGAAATAGACCTGCATGCGCGCGGACTGAATGGACGCCACCTTGATGATCAGCGGATGATCCGTGTCGTCAATAATCAGGTTCATACCCGACAGACGTATCACTTCATGCAGCTGATTCCTTCGCTCGTTGATAAGGCCATACCGGGGCATAAATGTCCGTATCTCACGTCCTCTGTCCTGTATACCCTGAGGTAATTTCCTGCATATACAGGAAATTTCCGTCTCCGGCAAATATGGGGTTATTTCTTGAGTAATAAATAAAATTCGCTTCGCGACCATCCTCTGTTATTTAAAAAAATCGCTACAAAGATACTAAAAAAAACGGGAAAAAAACAAACGTCTCCGTTTTGATTGTTCAAAACATTTCAAATTAGCATATTTTATAAACTGAAAAATACATTATTATCTATTTATTTTGTTGCTTTGCAGTCTGCTTGCGAATGTTTGATTTTAACTATTTACAAAATGAAAACGATACACAGTATCAGCGATTTAAAAAAGAGCCTGGCCGAAGACAGAAACGCGGGGAAGACCGTCGGGTTTGTTCCCACGATGGGCGCCCTGCATGACGGGCACATCAGCCTGGTTAAACAATGTAAAAAAGAAAATGACGTTTGCGTCGTCAGTATTTTCGTCAATCCGACGCAGTTTAACGACCGGAACGATCTGGAAACGTATCCGCGCACGCTCGACAAAGACTGCGGGCTTCTCGGGCAGGTCTGCTGCGACTATGTATTTGCCCCGCCGGAGGATGAGATGTATCCCGGGCCGGACACGCGCGTCTTCGACTTCGGGCCGGTCGCCGAAGTCATGGAGGGCGAAAAACGGCCGGGACATTTCAATGGCGTGGCCCAGATTGTAAGCAAACTGTTTGATGCCGTCGCGCCGGACAACGCCTATTTCGGGGAAAAGGATTTCCAGCAGATCGCCGTCATACGCGAAATGGTCAGGCAGCTTCATTTGCGCGTGAACATTGTCGCATGCCCCATTGTGCGCGAAAAAGACGGACTTGCCATGAGTAGCCGCAACGCGCGCCTGACGCCGGAACAGCGTCAAATTGCACCGCTGATTGCCCGTACTTTGAAAGAAAGTACTACCTTTGTGCCGAAAAAAAGCGTCGGGGAGGTCGGCGACTGGGTGGTTGACACGCTTAACCGTACGCCTCCCCTGCGCGTTGAATATTACGAAATCGTCGACGGCAAGACGTTGCAGCCGATAGGATGCTGGAGCGAAACAACCGATCCGGTGGGCTGTATAACCGTATTCTGCGGCGAGGTGAGACTTATTGACAATATAAAATATTAAAACGAAAATGACCATCGAAGTTTTGAAATCAAAGATTCACCGTGTGACGGTGACTGAGGCCAATCTTAATTATATCGGCAGCGTAACCATCGACGAAGACCTCATGGACGCCGCCAACATGATCGAATTTGAGAAAGTTCACATACTGGACAATAATAACGGCGAACGCTTCGAGACATACGTCATAAAGGGCGAACGCGGCTCCGGCATCATCTGCCTGAACGGGGCGGCGGCGCGAAAGGTGCAGCGGGGAGATATTATCCTCATTGTCTCTTATGCCCGGATGGATTTTGAGGAGGCTAAAAATTTCAGGCCAACCGTTGTTTTCCCCGATACGGCAACCAACAGGCTGGCATAGGCGCCTCTATCCATGCTAAAGGACGCCGGCAAATATACGAACAGACATATCTGGAAGATAAGCGCTCCGATTACGATCGGTCTGCTTGCCCAAAACATAATAAACGTTACCGATACGGCGTTTCTTGGTCGTGTGGGTGAGGTTGAACTCGGCGCATCGGCTATGGGCGGCCTTTATTACATCTGTCTTTTCACCATATTTTTCGGATTCAGCGCCGGCGCCCAGATTATAACAGGCCGGCGAAACGGAGAGAAAAATTATGCGGCGACAGGCCCCGTCATGATTCAGGGCATTCTGTTCCTCCTGCTTCTGACCGTCGTCCTGTTCGGGCTGTCATTCTTCTACGCCGACAGCATCATGCGCCTGATGATCTCGTCGGATGTGATCCGGGAAGCGACCGTGACTTTTCTGAAATGGCGTATCATCGGATTTTTCTTTGACGTCTTCAACGTCATGTTCCGCGCTTTCTATGTCGGGATAACCAAAACCAGAATCCTCACCCTGAACGCCATGGTTATGGCCGGAACGAACGTCGGGCTTGACTACGTGCTGATATTCGGGAAATTCGGCTTCCCCGAAATGGGACTTGAAGGCGCGGCCATTGCGTCCGTCATATCGGAATTTGCCTCCACACTCTTTTTCGTAATCTACACGTTCCTCACAGTCGACCGCAAAAAATACGGATTCGTCCGTTTTGAATCCATTGATTTCAAGCTGCTGAAACAGGTACTTGGAATATCCATCTATACGATGTTTCAGTATTTCATTTCGATGGGCACGTTCCTGCTGTTCTTTGCCGCCATGGAACGTCATGGACAGCATACGCTCGCAATCGCCAATATCGTGCGAAGCATCTATATCGTCATGTTCATCCCCCTCAACGCGCTTTCGGCCACATCGAACACCCTTGTCAGCAATATCATCGGCGAGGGGAAAATCGGCGAGGTGATGTCGCTCGTACGGCGCATATCGCGGCTCTCGTTCCTGATCATGTCCGCGTGCGTGCTGTTGCTATGTCTCTTTCCCAGAGCCGTTCTGTCCGTCTACACAAACGACGCCACACTTGTCAGCGGCTCCGTACCGTCCGTATACGTGATCTCCATAGCGCTCATCATAAGTTCCATTGCAAGCGTGTTTTTCAACAGCGTCTCCGGTAC
>JAIRYY010000118.1 GCA_031267485.1 Tannerella sp. | reverse complement strand
CGCCGTCTGCGCAAGGCCGTCGAGAGCGAACAGATACAGGTAGAAATGGAATATGAAGACGACTATCTGGAAGAACTCCAAATCAGGGAACGAGAGATTGCCCAGGCAAAAAATGTCATTGGAGAACAGAAAAATGCCCTTGAAGAAAAAGACAATGTCATTGAGGAACAGAAAAAAATCATAGAGGAATTAAAGAGACAGCTAACCGGGATACGGAAATGAAACAAATCATTACGGGCGCCCATGCGGGCGGCTGTAAAAAAAAGAATGAAATAACGAATGGTCTGGAAAGTCAGGCATAAGAAGGAAGAAAACTGCGCAAACCGTTTTGTCGCTGTTTTGTTTGCAGCTATAATCGTCAATCTGGGGTTGTACTGGCTTCCGGATTCCATTTTTGGTCTGGAAATAAAAAAGGTTGATTTGCTGTCGGACATACGCAAACCGTCCCAGGGTGATACGGATAATATCCCGGCTTTACCGGCGGACGACGAAGACGGCATGTTCGGCGAACCGGAGATGGGAGCGCTCGCAGACCTGTCCGCCGGGCCGGTCATACCGCCGCCTCTCCCGGAGGATAATCCGTCGGCACAGCCGCCGCGCCGTCCGGCTGTTACCCCTCCCGTTCCGACCGGTAATGACGCAAACGGCGTGACGTCGGACGCAAAGCCGGAGACGCCCGCGAATGTGTCTGTCGGCGACAGTAATAAGGTGGATTACCTGTCCAACACCCTGATAGAAGATTTTTCGACCGGCCATACCGGATTGCGGCGGTTTTTTGCCGCGCTCGACAACATCAATCGCCTGGAGCGTCCCGTCCGCATCGCATTTCTGGGCGATTCGTTCATTGAGGGCGACATACTCGTTGCGGATTTCCGCGCGAAAATGCAGGAGCAGTTTGGCGGACGCGGGGTCGGATTCCTTCCCATCACATCAAACGTTGCGCAGTACCGTCCGACCATCAGGCAAAGCGCCGACGGCTGGAAGACCTATTCCATCATAAAGAACAAAAACCGGAAGTACGTTCTTTCCGGCCTGTCGTTCGAGCCGGAATCCGATAAGGCGTCCATACGTTTCCAGACGGTTGACATGTATCCCGGACTGGACGAAGTGTCATCCGTCAAATTCATTTATTCGAGCAATAAAAACACCGGGCTGCTTCTGGATAGCGGCGGGGATACGTCCTATTATGAACTGCCGCCGGCGGAAAGCGTGACACAGTACGAAATAAGGGGCAAATTCACGCAGGGAACCATGCGGTTCAGGAACATTGCCGGGCTGAATGCGATAGGCGTCGCTTTTGAAGACAACCGCGGCGTCGTGGTCGACAACTTTTCCCTCCGCGGCAACTCCGGCATCATCATGTCGGAGCTGGACGGCGAAAGTTGCCGCGACCTGCAGCGGATAAGGCCATACGACCTCATCATCATGCAGTACGGGCTGAACGTTGCCAGCGATTCGGTGAACGAATACGGGTGGTACCGCAACCGTATGGTTTCGGTCATCGAGCATGTTCAGTACTGTTTTCCGGGAGCCGACATACTGATACTCGGCGTCTCCGACCGCAGCCATAAACGCGGAGGAGAATACTGCACCATGCCTGCCGTCCTGTCCCTGCTGCGCGCACAGCGTCAGACAGCCCGGAAAACCGAAGTGACCTTCTGGAGCATATTCGCTGCAATGGGCGGCCGGAACAGCATGATTAAATATGTCAATTCGAACTGGGCAAGTAAAGACTACACGCATCTGAGTTTCCGGGGAGGACGCGAAATCGCCCAGTCCCTGTTTGATGCGATAATAACGGAAAAGAAAACGTATGACAGCGATGAAGGCGAGAGACTTGTGGAACGGTAGAATCCGGAACCTGACGGTCGCCCTCCTCTTCCTCCTCGCAAGCGCGGGAGAAGAGGGGACGGCGGGCGCGATAAATGCGGAAACCCCTCCGGCATCCGCTGTTTCCGGAGCGGACGGGACGAACAGTCTGCTTCCGCTGACGGACAGCCTGTACACCTCACTGTCTTTCATCAACGACACGCTGTGCGTCATCAGCGACCGGACAAATTCGCTGCAGCCCTTTATCAACGGGTTGCAGGAACTGAGGGAGGGCAAAGATACGGTCATCAACATCATTCATCTCGGCGACTCGCATATTCAGGCCGGTTACCTGAGCGGACAAACGATGCGCATGATGCAGGCGTCGTTCGGCAATGCGGGACGCGGCTGGATAGCGCCCTACAAATTGTCGAAAGCGAACGAGCCGAGCGACTATTTCATATCATCGAGCATAAGGGAATGGACGGCGGGGCGCTGCGTGCAGGCGACGCCCGGATGTCCGTGGGGTATTGGCGGCATTGGGATACAGACAAGCGCTCCGGCGATAGACTTCAATCTCATCATCGCACCCAACAACGGCGCGGGATACAGTTTCAACAAGGTCTTGCTGTACCGCGACCGGAACGCCATGCCGATGACGCCATCCCCGCGCTATTCCGATTCGGTATCCGTATTGTCGTGGGGCAGTCCTCTTTATGAAAACCTTGTCGTCGACACGTTTATGACGACAAACCTGCTGGATACGCTCAAACTTACCGGCATCGGCCCCGACGCGGACAGCATGAGAAGCAGTAAAGCGAAGAAAAGCCTGTACTACGGTTTTATGCTGATGAACAGTCATCCGGGGATACTGTACCACTCAATCGGAGTGAACGGAGCCAGATTTACGGATTATACAAACCGCGACTACGTGCGTCAGTTGGCTCTGCTCAAGCCGTCGCTTCTTATCGTTTCGCTGGGCACAAACGAAGCTTTCGGGCGCAATTTCAACAGGAAACAGTTCCTCTCGCAGGTTGACGCCTTTATCCGGATTGTGCGGGAGGAACTGCCGGAAACGGCATTGTTGGTGACGACGCCTGCCGAATCATACCGGCGTGCCTACAAAAACAAAAAGAGATATTACGTCCGCAACGACAATATCGCCAAAGTGGCGGATGCCCTGACCTCTTATGCGGGGGAGAATGGAATCGCCCGGTGGGACCTGTTTTCGATAACGGGCGGCAATAATTCGTGCAAAAAATGGTTCGACGCCGGCATGTTCGGACGCGACCGCATACATTTTTCAAGGGAGGGATATGGCGAACAGGGCGTTCTGCTCTACAAGGCGCTTGTCCGCTCGTGTCTGAACCGGGAAGCGGAGGGGCAGGCGACGGCGGCGGTAACGGTAATGGAGGAGGTGCAAAAATGAGAAATGATGTCGCCGGATATTTTGAAGAGCTGTCATGCGATAAGCTGCTTGAACTGTTCAAATATCAGCCCGATTCTCCCATGCTCTTCAGTACGGGACTCTTCCTGTTTCTGTTCCTGGGCTTTTATATCATTTACAATTCGTTGCGTAACCGGCAGGACATCCGCATCCTGTACGTTATTCTTTTCTCGCTGTATTTCTATTACAAGACGAGCGGACTGTGGTTTGTGCTTTTGATTTTCACCGCAACATCCGATTTCCTCATCGGGCAAATGATTCCCGGAACGCAGAGCCGGATGGGGAAAAAACTGTGGATAACGCTCAGCGTCTGCATCAATCTTGGCATGCTGACCTGTTTCAAGTACACAAATTTCCTCTACGGGATGCTCGTCGACTTCTGGCACGCGGTCGGCGGGATGATGGACGAACCGGTACTGAGGGATATGGCGTACAAACCCCTCGACATATTTCTCCCCGTGGGAATCTCCTTTTTCACGTTCCAGTCCCTGAGCTATACGATTGACATCTACCGCGGACAGGTAAAACCCGTC
Source organism: Tannerella sp. (assembly GCA_031267485.1). Taxonomy (GTDB): domain Bacteria; phylum Bacteroidota; class Bacteroidia; order Bacteroidales; family Tannerellaceae; genus Tannerella. The sequence continues at coordinate 4,968 of JAIRYY010000118.1, read as the reverse complement.
GTGAAATGGGCGGATTATCTTTTTTACGTCTCGTTCTTTCCCGGCCTGGTGGCGGGGCCGATAGTCAGGGCGAAAGATTTCATCCCCCAGATATACAGGAAACCCGTACTCTCCCACAGCCGGATGGGGGAAGCGCTGTACCTGATAATCTGCGGACTGTTCAAGAAATGCGTCATATCGGATTATATCAGCGTGAACTTTGTCGACCGCATTTTCGACGCGCCCGCCCTTTACACGGGAGTCGAAAACCTGATGGGCGTGTATGGCTATGCGCTTCAGATATACTGCGATTTCTCCGGCTACTCCGATATGGCGATAGGCATAGCCCTGCTGCTTGGTTTCCGCTTTAACATCAATTTCGATTCGCCGTACCGTTCCGCAACCATTACCGAGTTTTGGCGGCGGTGGCATATCTCCCTTTCGACATGGCTGCGCGATTATCTTTACATACCGCTGGGAGGCAACCGCAAGGGCAAAACGCGCACGTACGTGAACCTTATCATCACCATGCTGCTTGGCGGCCTGTGGCATGGCGCGGCTCTCCGCTTCATCCTTTGGGGCGCCGTCCACGGCGTGGCGCTGGCCGTGCACAAGCTGTTCATGAGCCTGTTCGGGCTGAAGGCGAATGGTGCGGACATGCCGTTTTGGAGGCGTGTGGCGGGCATCGTTTTCACCTTTCACATCGTCTGTTTCGCCTGGATATTTTTCCGCGCCGACACGATGGCGAAAGCCGGGGAGATGCTGACGCAGATTTTCACGCATTTCGAGCCTGGCGTCTTCCGGCAGTTCGTGTCCGGCTACCGCCTGATTTTTATACTGATGCTGACGGGATACGTCATCCACTTCATGCCCGCAAAAGTTGACCTGGTCATCCGGCGGGAAATAACAGGCATGCCGTTATGGGCAAAAGCCCTGCTGCTGTGCCTCGCCATCTTCGTCGTCGTGCAGATGAAAAGCGCGGAAATCGTCCCGTTTATCTATTTTCAATTTTGACGTTGTACATAAAATGCATTATTTTGATAAAAAAGTTTGGCTTTTTAACACTGAAAATGAAAGAAGTTTTTATATTTGCAGATAAATAATTTCTTAATGGTGTACTCAGTCACAAAAGAAACTAAATCACCTGTATCTACGGAAGTCAGGGAGTATATTCTGGATAATGGACTGACCGTGTGGTTGAATGAAGACCATAATCAACCCAAAATATTTGGCGCGATTGCCGTAAAGGCCGGTTCAAAGGATTGTCCCAACACGGGAATTGCCCATTATTTCGAGCATATCATGTTCAAGGGAACGGAACATATCGGCACGGTTGACTATGCTGCCGAGAAAGTCTTTCTGGACAGGATTGCCGACCGGTACGACCTGTTGTCCGCCACGAGAAACGAGGCAAAACGCCTTGAGATTCAGCAGGAGATAAACGGCCTGAGCATTCTTGCGGCGGACTATGTGATACCCAACGAATTTGACAGGCTGATAAGCAAGTACGGCGGCACGAACCTCAATGCCGGGACGTCGTACGATTACACGATTTATCACAACACGTTCTCGCCACAGTACATCGGACAGTGGGCGGAGATAAACAGCGAACGGCTGATCTGTCCCGTGTTCCGCATGTTTCAGTCCGAGCTGGAGACGGTTTGCGAGGAAAAGAACAGGCGCGACGACATGATTTTCAATCAGGCGATGGAAAAGGCGTTCGAACTGTATTTTTATCCGCATCCGTACGCATACCCGATTATCGGCAGTACGGAAAACCTGAAAAATCCGAGCCTTTCGGAGATGCGCAGATTTTTTGAGAAATATTACGTGGCGGGAAACATGGGACTTCTGCTGAGCGGCGATTTCGACACCGGGAAAATATGGCCCGTCATCGCAAAAGCCTTTTCGAGAATACCCGGAGGGAAAGAGCCGGAACGGCATGTGGCGACGATTCCGCCTTTCTTCGGACGCGAAAAGCATACGGTCAAGATACCCATTCCGCTGATGAAAGTCATGGCGATGGGGTTCCGCGGCGTGCCCGCCAATCATCCGGACCAGCCGGCGCTGAATATCGCCGTCGCCTTGCTCAACAATCCCCACGGCACCGGCTATCTGGACCGGCTGATGGTTCAGCGCAAACTGATGAGCGCCATGGCGGGCGGCGAGACGCTGAACGAGGCCGGGATGCTCGGTTTCATCATCATCCCCAGACTGATGATTCAGACGTACAGGACGGCCGAAAGACTTGTGTGGCGCGAAATAAACCGGGTTCGCAACGGGGATTTCTCCGAAGAAATGTTCGAAAGCCTGAAACAGGAGCAGCTGCGCCGTCATATAACGGAACTCGAGGATATTGATTCCCGCAGCCAGATTATGATACGCCTTTTCACGCAGAGAAAGAAGTGGGACGATTACCTGAATGAACTGCAGCGCATGGAAGCGCTGACGAAGGACGATGTCGTCCGCACAGCCAATAAATACCTGAACGGCAACTACGTCTTCATACGCAAAAAGACGGGCAAGTACATGAGGGAATATCTTCCCAGGCCCAATTTCGCGCCTATCGTGCCGAAACATTCCGACGCCGCGTCGAAGTACGCCCGCGAGCTGGAAAATCTTCCCGTTCAGGAAGTGAAAGTGCGGCATCTCGATTTCGAGCACGACGTGCAGACGATTCCGCTTGCGCCGAAAGCGACGCTGTATGTGGCAAACAATCCGGTGAACGCGGTCTTTGTGCTGAAACTTTCGTACGGGATGGGCACGCTTGAGGAGCCGCTCATTAAATATCTTGCCGGCTATCTTTCCCTGCTGGGTACCGATAACGATACGTTCAACGAGTACCGCACGCGTCTGCAGGTGCTGGGCAGCCTCATGCATTTCGATTCGGACGACAACCGTTTCATCATAAGCGTAAGCGGATTCGACAGGTATTTTGAAGAGACGCTGGTCGTCCTGAGCGATTTTTTACGGAGCGCAAAGGCCGACGGCCGAAAACTTAAAACGCTCGTCGATGACGCAAGGGTAGGGGAGAGCGCCTTTTTCAAGTCGAGCAACGACATCGCCGAAGCCCTTTTCGAATATGTGCAGTACGGCACGAAATCGCAGTACCTGATGAAACCGTCCCTCCGGGAAATAAGGAAACTGAAGGGGCGCGACCTGATTGATTTGTTTCTCAAAGTTCAGACGGTAAGCTGCAATCTCCACTATTGCGGCACGGGCGACGCCGCGTTCGTCGCCGGGGCGATACGCCGCCACATCCCGCTGGACGGCATCACCGGGGAGGCGAACATCCCGGTCTACCGCGACCCGATTGTATACGACCGTCCCCTGGTCTTCTTCTACGATATGCGCGACGTGTCGCAGAACATCGTCTACGGTTTTCAGGTCATATCCCCGCTGGCATTGCCGGAGGAAAGGTGCGGCGCGCGTCTTTTTTCCGAATATTTCGGAGGCGGCATGTCGTCCCTCATCTTTCAGGAAATAAGAGAATTTCGTTCCTATGCCTACCAGACGTCGGGGGGCATCCAGCTTCCTCCGTTCTGTCTGCCGGACAAGCCCGCTTTGTTTGTCGCCTACCTGTCGACACAGTGCGACAAGACGATTGACGCGCTGACCGTGCTCGAATCCCTTATTCGCCGGATGCCGGTACATCCCGAAAAAATAGACCCCATCATCCAGAGCATAATCAATCAGATAAACAACGAATACCCCTCATTCCGCGATATTTCCATAAAAATCGCCAAATACAGGCAGGTTGGCCACCACGACGACCCCCATAAATATCTTTTACATAAAATACGGGAGATGGGCATTGACGACGTTGTCCGGTTTCACGATACGCACATCCGCGACAGGACGTTCGTCTACGTCATCGTCGGAAACTCCCGCAAAATAAACATGTCCAAACTCTCCTCGTTCGGCGATATCATCAACGTAAAAAAGAGCGATTTTTACCGCTGAGGCCGACCCTTGAGCCCTCTCCCGGCGCGACCGTCCGTCGCGCCCGCTTATTTGCGGACAGGCTCCTGTTTTCCTTGCCTGGCATTTCTTCTTCGCAAACTTTCCACGACACGGATGAAAACCGTTACGACACGGATGGAAACCGTCACGACACGGATGGAAACTGTCACGACACGGATGAAAACCGTCACTATACGGATGAAAAACGTCACGATACGGATGAAAACTGTCATTATACGGATGAAAACTGTCACTATACGGATGAAAACCGTTACGACACGGATGGAAATTTTTTGTAACGGGATGAGAATTTTTTGTAACGGGATGGAAATTTTTTGTAACGGGATGGAAATTTTTTTTTAAGGGATGAAAACAATTTATGATGGGATGAATTGTTTTTTTGATGGGTTGATGTCTATCTGTGAAGGGATGAACTCTATCCGTGAAGGGATGAAATCTATCCGTGAAGTGACGTTTTCAATCCCGTTACAAAAAATTTCCATCCCGTTACAAAAAATATCATCCAATACAGAATAAAAATTATTTTCAGAGAGAATAAAAACATTGTTAATAACTGATGTTACGCACTGAACAGATTCCATGCCGGAAAGCCCAAGTCCGAAGGACGTGATTTCCATAACCGCAGGTCGGCGACCTGCGGCGAAAGACCCTGTCGCAGTCTCCCTCCCCGTCATTGCGAGGAACGAAGCAATCCGGGCACAGGCGACGACCCGGATTGCTTCCTTTGCGAGGAACGAAGCAATCCGGGAACAGGCGACGACCCGAATTGCTTCCTTCGTTGCAATGACGGGAGAAATACAATGCACAAAAAAGTGATTATGGGCTGTTTTTTCGTGCGCTTAAAAAAACGCTTAAAACAGCAACAATGAAAAAGTTTTAGTTAAAATCTAAAATTAAGAGGTTTTTTAAGAGGTTTATTAAGTCCCGGCTCTTTTATTTGCGGGAAAAAATTTAAAAAATTCATGACGTACCATGAAAAAATTACATTCCGATAAATATTTTGTG
>JAIRYY010000201.1 GCA_031267485.1 Tannerella sp. | reverse complement strand
GGAGGAGATTGTCGTGACGGTGACGGCCGGCGGCACAGGCAACGAAACGGTCGGGACGTCGTCCGTGCAGGCGACGTGCTTCAACGGCGTCCTGACGGTGACGTCGCCGTCCGACGAGCAGGTGGAACTCTATTCCACGTCCGGCGCACTGATTTACGGCACGCACAAAACTCCCGGCACGGTGACCTGCCGCATCGGACATCTGCCGCATGGCGTGCTGGTAGTAAGGGGCGCGTCGGGCTGGAGCCGGAAAGTCATGCTTAATTAAGAATTAAAAATTAAAAATTAAGAGTTGGGAATGGGGGACGGATTCTTCATTCCCGATTTTTTTTCCGTACATTTGCGGAGCGGAACCGGACGGTTATTCAAACGGGCCTGCGGAAACTTTATAATAAACAGGTACATGGAATATCAGGCAAACAGTAAAAGGTATGGCGGCGGCATGAAATACCGCCGCGCGGGAAAAAGCGGTATCCTCCTGCCGGAGATATCGCTGGGTCTGTGGCATAATTTCGGCGGGGACGACGTCTTCACGAACGGTAAAAAAATACTTCACCTGGCTTTCGACAGGGGGATTACCCATTTCGACCTGGCCAACAACTACGGCCCGCCGTGCGGTTCGGCCGAAGAAACGTTCGGCCGGGTGATGAAAGATTCGTTCATGCCCTACCGCAACGAACTGTTTATTTCCACAAAAGCCGGCCATGAGATGTGGCCCGGTCCCTACGGCGAATGGGGTTCCCGCAAAAACTTGATGAACAGCCTCCATGCAAGCCTGAAACGAATGAGGCTGGATTATGTCGATGTTTTTTACTCCCACCGCCACGACCCCTCGACCCCGCTGGAAGAAACGCTGCAGGCGCTGGTCGACGCCGTGAAACAGGGGAAGGCGCTCTATGCCGGTATCTCGAAATATCCCCCGGAAGCAGCCCGGTTCGCGTATGACTATCTGCGGGAAAGGGATGTCCCCTGTCTCCTGTACCAGGGCAAATACAACCTTTTCGCCCGCGAGCCGGAACGGGACGGCATCCTGCGGCAGGCGCGGGAAAACGGAGCGGGATTTGTCGCGTTCTCCCCTCTGGCGCAGGGATTGCTGACCGGCCGGTATTCCGGCGGCAGGATAGCGGAAACGTCGAGAATGGCAAAGGGCGTATTTCTGAAAAAGGAACACCTGACGGAAGACGTGCTGGGGAGGATTCGGGAGCTGACCGAAGTGGCGCGCGGCCGCAGTCAGTCGCTGGCCGGAATGGCGCTGTCGTGGCTGCTGAAGGACGACAGCGTATGCTCCGTCATTGTCGGGGCAAGTTCGACGGAACAGCTGGACGAGAATCTCCGGGCGCTGGACAATACCTCGTTTTCCGGCGGGGAACGGTCGGCCATTGACCGCATCCTGCAGGCATCCGAATGAATGATGAAAGTACAGTTGTTGCTTGTCGGGAAAACGACGCAGGATTTTGTGCAGAAAGGAGTGGAGGAATACGCCGGACGCCTGAAGCATTATCTGCCTTTCGAGCTGGAAGTGATTCCGGATATCCGGAACACGCGGAATTTTTCCGTCGACCGGCTGCGGGAAAAGGAGGGGGAAGCGATACTCCGGCATCTCCGGCCGGACGACCTGACCGTACTGCTGGATGAGCGCGGCAGGGAATTTACCTCTGCGGAATTTGCCGGCTACCTGGAGAAAAAAACGGTGGCGGCGCCTAAACGCTTAGTTTTCATTATCGGAGGTCCTTACGGTTTTTCGGACGGAGTGCACGCCATTGCCCGCGAAAAAATCTCCCTGTCCCGGATGACTTTCTCCCACCAGCTTGTTCGCCTGATTTTTGCGGAGCAACTGTACCGCGCCATGACCATCCTCAACAATCAACCCTATCATCACGAATAACCGCCGGCCTCATTCCGTTGTAATCGTGAGGAACACCAGCGGGTTGGAGCCGGATTTCCTCAGGCTGTACGTGGCGTTTCGGGGACAGTAAAACGTGTTGTCCGCGCCGATTTGCGCCTCCCCGCCGTCGAGCGTTACGCTCGCCTGGCCGCTTATGACGTAGAAAGCCACCTGTCCCGGCCGGCGGGGATTCGTGTTTTGAAACACCCTGCCGTCGTCCGCCGTGCGGGTCAGCACAATGTGCAGGCCATCGGCAAAATGCCTGTCGAGCAGCGTCAGTTGCGCGTCGCTTCCGGCGTCCGTCCATTCCGGGTGCGCCGTGGGACAGGCCGTGCAGTCGTCGAACGTGTAGCCGGGTTTGCCGACGGGGTGAGGCTTGTCGATGCTGCCGGCCGTTTCGCGTTTAATCACAAGGTATTTAATGGTATCCTCTTCGTTCACGCGCTGGATATTGTGCGATGAACCGCTCGGAGTATACGCGAAATCCCCGGTATTGAGGATGTGCTCCTCGCCGTTGATGTGGAAATTGACAGGCCCCCGCGCGATATAAAACGCTTCGTCCTCGTTGTGGACATGAGGCGCATGGGTCTGCCTGCCGATGTATACGCACGACATTTTTACGGTCAGCGTGTCTCCTATTCCTCTGGGAATGTAGTAGTGCGCCCACCCGTTGCCGTTCCTGTCGGACGCGCGCAACTCGAAACGGTCGATATACGACTCCGTGTTTCCCGGGACGGCATACGGTCTGTTTTGAGATTTTGCATCCGGGAAAAACAGTAAAATCCCGATACCGAATAAAATAAGTCCTTTCATCGTACGAAAATTTAAAGGGGGAAAATTTGTCCTACACGCTGCCTTTTCTGATTTCCGGCTGTACAAATTCCGTAAAGCAGAGGGCGGCAAGAGCCGTGCCATAACGCCGTTCGATTGTGATACCTTCCGAGATAAAATTCATCTCGCCCAGATAATATTTCGAGTATGTCCGCTGATGCAAATCATTTATCACGCGGATAAGGCGGGCTTCCAGCTCTTCGATACGGTACCGCCCGCTCACCTCGCATACGAGTCCGCCGACCTTCTCGTCGAAATTCTCGTCTCTGTACATCCAGGCATAAATAATGCCGGCCGAAACAAACTCATCCTGATAACCGTGCGATACGGCCATGATCGTTTTAAGTTCGGAACCGAACGGGGGCATGTCCACCTCATCCGTTGTGACCAGACGCGCCGTGCCGGGAATAACCGACGAATACGTCATTATGTTGTAATCCGCTATACCGGCGTCGTGCAGCGCCATGTGATAGGAACCGGCGTGTTTCTCCAAGTCGGAATCGCCACTGCCTTTAGCGACAAAAAAGGTTTCCGGGATTAAGTTCCCAACTCTTTTTACCATCGTTTTAATAAATAATTTTACAGTTAATAATGCAATGTATTGATTGAGCCTGCAAAAATACAAAATATTCAGACAATACGCATTGTGCGGAGAAATATTTCAGGGCAACCGCATCAAATCCTTTCGGAACGATGAGCGAATTTTCCATTGGGAAACGGGGAATTACTGCCTGGTAATGGCGCATTACTGCCTGGTAATGGCGCATTACTGCCCGGTAATGGCGCATTACTGCCTGGTAATGGCGCATTACTGCTTAGTAATGGCGCATTACTGCCTGGTAATGGCGCATTACTGCCTGGTAATTCGAGCAATTATACCTTAAATCATATTGATTTTTCAATGAAAAATGAATCGGGAATGTTGTCAACAACTATCAACTCTCGGGCGTCGGATATATTTGTGCTAAATTTTGATGCGGTTGCCCGGGAAATATTTTTGCAGCCGGCCGGCGCGTGTGGATTCCCCCGTTCCCGGAACCGGTTTAAAACCGGCAAACCAGGCTTGCGCCGAGGCTGCGCGTAC
>JAIRYY010000296.1 GCA_031267485.1 Tannerella sp. | reverse complement strand
TGCGGATTGCTTCCGCCCAGAGATTCAGTCGCGGAAAAAGCGAGGCGTTCGGTTCGTCCTTGATGTACATGGAATAAACGTTGCGGCGCATTTCGGGCGATTCGATTTCGTTCAGGACAGCCCTGACCGTTTCTTCCGCCTGCTGCGGCGTCACATCAGGATAAGACGACACACGATGGTCGACAAGAATCGTTGCCAGCCGGTAGGGTGCGGCGTAGGGAACGTATCCGGCGGGGATAAATCCCGTGGTATTGTATCCGCAGTCGAACAGATCTTTCATCAGGTCGTCGGGAGACGACATGTCGCCCCATGCACCGCCGCTGAAGTCGGGAGTCGGAACTCCGCCCCAGGGGAAAATAATAAAGTCTCCGGCTTTCACCCGGCGGTCTGCCCCGACAGCCGCCTCCTGACTGTGTTCCGCCGTTCCTTCGGGTATGCCGCCATACGACGCGACGTGTGTTCCTTCCTCCGCCTGCTCCGCTTTTTGAGCAAACATATTCAAACTCGAGCCTGTCAGCAGGACAAACATGCAACATGCCTGCAATTTTCTTTTTGTTTTTGTTTTCATTTTCTTTCCGTTTATTTTTGTCAATTGATTGAAGTTGTTTTATTTATTGAATCAGGTAAAAATGAGGTTATCCGTTCTTACGGCCTCAAGTACCCTGTAACGATCCTCACTGTTCCCGACAGTCCGGCTTCCTGCAATGGCGACGAAGCGTTCCAATTGTTGTGCAGCGGTTTCACGATGCGTTCTTCTTCGGGTAGCCGTGCGTCGCCGATAAAACGGTTTGCCCAGGTGTTCACCACTTCTATTTCTACTGTGTTTTCACCTGTTTTCACCGCATCGGTGATATTCACGCGGAAAGGATACGTCCATGCCCCGCCGGCATACTTCCCGTTGATCTTTACCTTAGCCATCACGTCCACCTTGCCGAGATCGATGTAGATACTGCCTGCCGGTTTGGCGCCGAGCGTAAAAACATTACTGTAAACGGCGGCGCCGGAATAGTAGCGTATACGTTCGTCCTCATGTTTCGTCCACGATTGCAGTTTGTCGAAAACGACGGGTTCGGAAGGCCCGCGCCTGGCCTTACCGGATTCGAAAGCGACGCTCCAGGGCGTAGCGATTTCGACAACGGTTTTCAGTTCGGGGAAATTGTCCTTTACATCGGACGATTGCGGATTACCTTTGCCGGAGAATACGATGAAAGCGCTTTCGCGAGGTTCGAGTTGCAGCGGCACGGTTGTCGTTTTCGCCGTCGTATATTCGTAAGCGGGCAGTTTGCGTATTTCACCGGTAACGGGATTCCACAGTTCCGGTTGCAGTCCGGCAACGCGAAATTCGGGAGACGTCAGTATTGTTTTATTGCTTTGATTGGCGACGAAATAGATTTCACGTCCGTTGGTTGTGCGGTGGGCATACGCCAGATTGTCGTCAGTCTTCACGTCGGGAATGATATTGAGTGTGGCGAGCGCCTCCGCTATCGTCATGCCAGACAGAATCGTACCCTTGCCATACGAGCGTTGCTTGACATTCCCGTCTCCCCACATCTTTGCAGCCAAATCAGTTACTTCTTCGTCGGCGGAAGGGATGATTGCCGGTTCTCCGCCGGTATCCGAAGTGTCATGCAACTTGCTTTGGTAGTTTTGCAGGCTCGGCGAACGTTGCGGGGCTTCGCCGAGTACGACGGCGCCTGCGGCAACAAGCCGTTCGACGCCTCTCAGCAGTTCGGGACGCATGGTCTTGAAGGACGGCAATACAAGGATACGGTACGAGATGCCGTGCGGCAACACAATCCGTCCGTCTTTCACCGACATGGAGTTGATAATGACGTCGGAATTGACATAGTCGGCATGATAACCCGCAGGCAGTTCGGGGACATTGACCCCGTCTCTGGCGGCGTCAGGATTCAGTCCGAACGGGCCGGCGTTCACCGGCACATCTTCGCCGATGAAGTAAGCGACGTCGGCAACGTTCAGTCCCTGTTCGAGCATAAAGCCACAGCGTTTCAGGTATGTCGTAAACAGGTCGATGTGCGGGAACCATGCGTTCTTACGGTTAAACTCCACTCCGAACCACGATTCCATTCCCGGATATTTGTCCTCGTAAGCCTGTTCGATGTATACGTGGAGCACGCAGCTTGTCATCCCGGCGGCAAATGCGGCGTCGCCCTCCATCTTGAGCGAATAGGGATAGTGATAATATCCGCCCCCGCTTGTAAACGCTTCGGCATAGACGCGGGGCTTGTTGTAGATGTGCGCGCAGGAGGCGGCGATGTCGATGTAGCGCATATAGTCGCCTCCAGGCCAGAACTCGCCTCCTACGCGGTCGGTATACTTGCCGTACAGCAGCGGTTCGCCGGGGAATCCCCAGTCGCCGTAATTCTCTATCCACGAATAGAGGCCGTGCTTGTGAATGACGGAATTGAAGTGAGATATGTTATCGCCGAGCATGTCGGCAGCCAGCCGTCTCACATCCCAGAGGAAGCGTTCCGACTGTTCGGGCGAGCCGACGAGATGTCCGGTCAGCACGGGCAGGAAAGGAATGGGGTCGTAGCCGTAACGGGCACGGAGGCTGTCGATGAAATTGTCCGTGAAAGTCTCTCCGCCCTTTTCCCAGCTGTCCATCACGACATTCCGGAAAGTCCGGCGGTCTTCGGCGGGAATACGCCGCAACACTTCGCCTACGAAATTGTCGAAATGATGCTGTATGAAAGCGGGATTCAGCTTGTCCATTTCCAGCCCTTCGCCTTCGGGCGAAACCGGCGCAACAAGCACTTCATTCGGCATCATTCCCATGCGCAGTACAAGCCATTTTCCGTCGGGGGCGTCCCACACGAGCGTGCCGTCAGGCTGCATCATGTCCGTAACGTCGATGATATTTGCGGGGACGACGGCGGTTACCTCTTCATTGCCGGCAGGCGTACCGAGCATCGAAGTCCATTTATATTCCGTCCATGGGGGATTTGCGCCCGGGTACATGCGCGCCAGCGTCTTCTCGGGATACCTGTCGAGCACGGCGGTTG
>JAIRYY010000252.1 GCA_031267485.1 Tannerella sp. | reverse complement strand
TACAATGATGGTAGCCTGTCCTGACGGACAGTGACTCCGATAACCTTTTTTGCTCCAGGCTGTAATACCCATTCTCGCAATCGGACTTTTTCAGTACCAATGGTTGTTTCGGGTTTTGGATTCTGTTGCGCTTTTTTTTTGCAAAGATACATCCTTTTCCTTTTTTTACCACATATGGAGCGGAACTTTATCATTCTGTTTTCATTCTCATACTCCCCGTCATCCCCCTTTTTTTCCCGGCAGCGCCGGGGTGGGATCTCGCAAATGACGAGTCTTCATGCCCCGTCATTGCGAACGCAGTGAATATGATGACCGGTAAGATACCGGGAGTCCGTGTGTGGCAGAAAAGCTCCGAGCCGGGCAACTTCGACCGGACGAAGTTCGACATCCGCGGCTTCGGCGATCCGCTGATTGTCATCAACCCCCTGAAAATAAGCCGTATTTTCACCGGACGGCGAACGCTTAACAAAACGCTTAATAAGGCGCTTAATAAGGCGGGAATGAAAAAAAATCAAATTATTTTCCATATTAAGCGCTTTTTTAAGTGCTTTTTTAAGAGATAAACCTTTTATTTGCATGAATATTTAAATTAAAATTCACCATGGAAAGAATTAAAAAATTACTGATTACAATTTTCAAGCAACAGACAAATGTCATTATCACGGTTTTATTCGTGTTTTTAAGCGGTATTACTTTTGCACAGAAAAAAGGCGTGACGGCCGTATCCGCCTCGGTGAACGCCGGTCAGGGCGTTTATTTGCTGGATGATAACGGCGCAACGGCGTGGACGCTTGGCGCCGACGAACTGCGGAGCGAACAGTTCCTGATGTTTACCCTGCAGACGCCGGGCGACGTCAGGGAAATTCAGCTGGAGGCCAAAGGCATTTCTAAAGAAGACATACAAAAATCAATCAGCGTGTTTATCACGTATGACCCGATGAATCCGGGCGATGCGGTGAAATATGACGTCAGGGGCAGTCAAAAGTTCAGCCTGACGTTTCCTCCGAAATACGGGGCGCATGTGCGGCTTGTTTTCAGCGGCAATACGTTGAAGAAGCCTGTTTCTGTTGCGGAAGTTGCTTTTGTATATACGGAAAACAGGGCGCAGGCGGCGAATCCGGCGGTCGACCGTCCCTGGCTTAACGCCGCTTTGCCTGTCAAAGAACGCGTGGAGACGCTGCTTGCGGCAATGACGCCGAATGACAAGATGGAGTTGATACGCGAAGGGTGGGGGATTCCCGGAATCCCGCATCTGGGCGTGCCCGACATGAAGAAAGTGGAAGCGGTTCACGGCTTTTCTTACGGTAGCGGGGCGACTGTTTTCCCGCAGGCAATTGCCATGGGGGCGACTTGGAACAGGACGCTGGTGGAGCGCGTCGGCGAGATTGTAGGCGACGAGACGGCCGCCGCCGGAGCGATTCAGGCCTGGTCGCCCGTCCTGGACGTCGCGCAGGACCCGCGCTGGGGACGCTGCGAGGAGACTTTCGGCGAAGACCCCGTGCTGGTTTCGCTGACAGGCGGCGCATGGATTAAAGGTTTTCAGTCCAAAGGGCTTATAACGACGCCGAAACATTTTGCCATACACGGGGCGCCGCTGGGCGGACGCGATTCGCACGATATGGGTTTGTCCGAGCGCGAGATACGCGAGATTCATTTGGCGCCGTTCCGCCACGTCATCCGCGAATACGACTGCCAGTCGCTGATGATGGCCTATTCGGACTATCTGGGCGTGCCTGTGGCAAAGAGCCGCGAACTGCTTCATGGCATCCTGCGCGAGGAATGGGGATTCAGCGGTTTTATCGTCAGCGATTGCGGCGCTGTCGGCAACCTGACCGCCCGCAAGCATTATACGGCTACCGACTTTGTGGAGGCTGCCAATCAGGCTTTGGCGGCGGGTATCGCCACGAACTGCGGCGATACCTATAATAATAAGGATGTGATTGCGGCGGCCAATAGCGGCGGTATCGACATGGAAAACCTCGATAACGTATGCCGTACCATGCTGAACGTGATGTTCAGGAAAGGTCTTTTTGAAAATAATCTCTCGAAAGCGCTCGACTGGAACAGTACCTATCCCGGCTGGCAATCGGCGGAACACAGGGCGCTTGCCCGCGAAGCGGCGCGCGAGTCTGTTGTCCTGCTGGAAAACAGGGGCGGCATCCTCCCGCTGTCCAAGTCTTTGAAAACGATAGCCGTCATTGGCCCCGGCGCGGACGACCTGCAGCCCGGCGATTACAGCCCTAAACTGCAGGAGGGACAGCTGAAGTCGGTACTGACAGGCATAAAAGAGGCCGTCGACAAAAGCACGAAGGTGATTTACGAACAGGGCTGCGAATTTAACGGGGACGAAAGTTTCAATCCTGAAAATGCCCGGAAAGCCGCCCTGCAGTCCGACGTCGTCGTAATGGTTCTGGGCGATTACTCGAACAGCGCCGGCAGAAAAGGCGTTCGGCAGACGTCGGGCGAAAACCATGACTATGCCACGCTGGAACTCCCCGGCTATCAGCAGAAACTGCTGGAAGCCGTCTGCGAGACAGGCAAACCGGTCATATTAGTCCTGCAGGCCGGGCGTCCGTATAATATCTCCTACGCGGCGGAACGCTGCCGGGCTATTCTCGTCAACTGGCTTCCCGGACAGGAGGGCGGCCCGGCCACGGCCGACGTGCTTTTCGGCGACTGCAATCCCGCCGGACGTTTGCCGATGACTTTCCCGCGGCATGTGGGACAGGTTCCTAACTATTACAATTTCAAAACGTCCGGACGGCGTTACGAATATTCCGACATGGAATTTTATCCCCTGTATCCCTTCGGCTACGGTTTGAGTTACACACAGTTTCGCTATTCGAACCTGCAAACGCAGGTCAATGCCGACGGAACGGTCTCCGTGCAGGCGGATGTGAAGAACGCCGGCGAACGCAGAGGCGACGAAGTCGTGCAGCTCTATGTGACCGACATGTATGCAAGCGTCAAAACCCGCGTAATGGAACTGAAGGATTTCGAGCGTATCACGCTGGAGCCCGGCGCGTCGAAAACCGTAAAGTTTACCCTGACGCCTTACCAGCTCTCGCTGCTGAACGACCAAATGGACCGCGTCGTCGAACCCGGCGAGTTCAAAATCGCGGTAGGCGGCAGCAGCCCGTCCTATAAGGCGCAGGACAGGATTAAGGAAAGCGTCGGTTTCGCGGATGCAACCAAAGGCGTTGCCGGGTCAATCGATTATCCTCATGCTTTTGCCGCCGATTTCAGCGTTTCCCATTCAGGTACGGAAGAAATACTGACCGGCGGAAGCCGCAGAATCATCCTGAAAGTGAAAAACAGCGGGAACTTGATGGATGCCGGCAAAATCTGTCTGTTTGCCGACGGCGTCCGTTCCGAAGAGATTCATCACTATGAACTGGCGTCCGGCGAAGAAAAAACAGTCACTTTCGACCTGAATAAAAATGCGCATGTCAGGCAGCTGATATTTGCGACAAAATATAAAAGCATTTCTATAAATCTTTAAATGACGGAATATCATGAAACATTATCTAAAGAGCTTCATCTGCGTATGTCTCCTGCTACCTGGCGCTCAATGTAATTATGCACAGGAGCGCATTGTGGCCAATCCGATGAATTTGAATTACCGCTTTCAGATGCAGGATGACAATCCTGCGCGGCGTGAAGCGGCCGACCCGGTTTGCGAATATTTCAAAGGGAAATACTATCTTTTCGCATCCAAATCGGGCGGATACTGGAGTTCCGAAGATTTGGCCGAATGGAAATACATTCCCTGCAAAACGATTGCCACTATCGAGGAATATGCTCCCGCCATTCTGGTTATGGGCGACGAGCTTTATTTCATGGCTTCGGGCAAACCGCGTATTTTCAAGACTTCCAATCCCGACAGGGACGAATGGGAGGATATAAACGCCAAATTCAAGTTTCAATTGAAAGGCAATGTCGACCCCGCATTTTTTAAGGACGACGACGGCAAAGTGTATGTTTACTGGGGCTGTTCGGACAAAGACCCGATTATCGGGGTTGAAGTAGACCCGAAAGACGGATTTAACGTTATCGGCGAAGCAAAAATTCTGATTGAACATCATTCCCAAGAATATGGATGGGAAGAAAAAGGCGCGGCGAATGATCAGGGACAGGACGGTTACAACGAAGGCCCCTGCATCATCAAACATAAAGGGAAATATTATCTGCAGTATGCCGCTCCGGGCACGCAATGGCGCATTTACGGCGATGGCGTCTATGTCGCGGACAATCCGCTGGGGCCATACGTTTATGACGCGACAAGTCCGTTCTCGTTCAAGCCGGGCGGTTTCGTCGGCGGCGCGGGGCACGGACATACATTCAAAGACAGATACGGCAATTACTGGCATGTCGCCTCCATGACGATATCCGTCAGGCACATGTTTGAACGGCGTTTGGGATTGTTTCCCGTCTATCTCTCCGGCGACGGGCATATACACGCGCACACGCTCTGGTCGGACTATCCGTATGAAATTCCGCAGCAGAAAGCGGATTTCGCGCGTAATGATTTTTCAAAAAGATGGAATCTGCTGTCGTACCGGAAAAATACGGACGCATCCTCTTCCCTGTCGGAATACGGCCCTGAAAAAGCCGTCGACGAAAGGATTGAAACATGGTGGTCGGCGCAGACGGGCAACGCCGGCGAATGGCTGCAGGCGGATTTGGAAAAAGAGATGGACGTCCGCGCTGTTCAGGTCAATTTTGCTGACCACGATTTCGTTATTCGGGCGCCTCACCCTCCATTTTATTACCGGTATGTGATAGAAGCCTCCGGCGACGGGAAGAAATGGACGGTTGTCGCGGACAAATCGGCGAACGGGAAGGACGCGGTACACGACCTGATTGTATTGGAAAAACCCGTAAAAGCCCGTTACCTGCGAATCACCAGCGCGGGAGAAGTTCCGGGGAAATTCTCCCTGTCCGGTTTCCGAATCTTCGGGAACGGGAACGGGAACGGCAAAGCGCCGGAAAAAGTCTCCGGAATCCGGGTGCAGCGAAATCCGGACGACCCGCGGCGATTCTTTTTGTCGTGGAACAGGCAGGCCGCCGCCGACGGCTATGTGATTCATGCCAGGCTCAAAGGCGGAGGCCCGCCACTGTCGGTCATGGTATATGACAACGAATATGAAAGCGGATTCTTCAACCGCGATTCGGAGTACGAATTTTCGGTGGAGACATTCAACGAAAACGGACGCTCGAAACCCGTCGCCGCAAAAGCACGGATACCATTACGGAGGGAGGCGGCAACGGTTGCGGGCTTTTCGCAGAAATAGAAACTGAATATAAAAATATAAGTCATGAAAAAAGTATTTTAT
>JAIRYY010000227.1 GCA_031267485.1 Tannerella sp. | reverse complement strand
GCTAAACTGTCGTCGCGACAATTCAAAATGCATCTTCCGCGACAAATAATTTTGCATTGCTCAATGCTTGTATTATCTTTGCTTTCAAATTTAATATATTCAACAATGGCAATACAAATAAAAAAATCAGTCGGCAGATATGTAATCCCATTGGTTTTGAGCCTCATAGTCATTCCATTTTGCAATGCCGGGCAGCCCGACAGTTTGCTGCTGAACATGATGCCGGACATACCGGAAGCAATAACCGAACCGCCCGGGCGCGCCGCTTACCTCGCCATGCACTACTGGGACCGGTATGATTTCGGCGACGAGTCCCGCCTCATGACGGACCATCTGCTCGAACGCGGTTTTGTCGACTACCTGGATTTGCTGTCGCTGGTACCGGCGGACACGATGAACAGATCCATCCGTGCGCTGATGAAAAAGGCGGAGGACAGGCGGGAAATATTTCTTTTCCTGGCAAAACTGAGCGAACGGTATCTCTACGAACCCGATTCGCCGGTATACGACGAAGAGAAACTGATTCCGTTTTTACAGGAGGAAATACAATCGCCGGCGCTCGGCGACGCCGAAAAAATACGCCCGCAGTTTCTGCTCCGGAGCGTCATGCAAAACCGGGCCGGACATACAGCCAACGATTTCACCTATACGCTGACGGACGGCAGTACCGGCACGCTGCATGGCCTCAGCGCCGATTACATCCTGCTCTATTTCAACGACCCCGAATGTGAGGATTGCCTCCTGCTGACCCGGAAACTCATCGTATCGCCGGTAATAAACGATTTTATCGGACAGGGAAAACTCAAAATACTGACCGTCTATACGGATGATGACCTGGAAGCATGGCGGAAACACGCGCCGGACGTCCTGAAGTCATGGATCTATTCGCGCGATGCCGGACAGATCATTAACATGGAGGGCGTATACAATATCAAGCGGTTTCCCACGGCATATCTTTTGGACAAAGACAAAAAAGTCCTGTTGAAAGAGACTTCTTTTGAAATACTTGAAAATTATTTCGGCAAGCTACAATAAACATCATGGAAGAAAAAAAGATAAAACTGAGAGTACAGGGACTCACGAACAGCCAGGTTCAGTCGGGAGCCTACGCGCTGATTCTGGCCGAAGACGGGCCGAGGCGTTTACCCGTCATCATCGGAACGTCCGAAGCGCAGTCGATAGCCGTGGCGCTTGAGGGTTTGACCCCCCAGCGCCCGCTCACGCACGATTTGTTCGTGGAGTGCTTCAAACTGACGGGCTTCTGCCTGAAAGAAGTTTTCATTCACAAATTCGACGACGGAGTTTTTTATGCGGAAATCATTCTGGCCGGCGCCACGCGCGAAATACGGCTGGACTCGCGCACCTCCGATGCAATCGCTATCGCTTTGCGGTGTGATTCCGAGATTTATGCGGCCGAATCCATCATGAGGAAATGCGGTATCGTGCTGGAAGAAAGCAGTCTTCCCGCGAAAAATGAACCGGAACAGTCCCCCGGAGAACTTGCGATAGAGGATTTGCAGGACACGCCCAAACTGAGGAGGCAGTTGCGCATATTGAAAAAGAAAGACCTCCGGGAACGCATGGCAAAAGCCGTATCCGAGGAGAATTACGAATTTGCGAAAATCTGCAAGGACGAATTGCTGCGCAGGGAAAGAGAAAACCGGAAAAACTGACGTCGAAAAAAAATGGAACACCTGTTTTATGCCCCCGACATCGCGTCCGACCCGGAGTTGCCGGAAGAGGAGTCGCAACACTGCGTCCGCGTGTTAAGGCTTAGAAATGGAAATGCGGTGACTGTGACCGACGGCAAAGGCTTTCTTTACAGGGCCATTTTAACGGACGCGCACCCGAAACGCTGCCGCGTCGGCATCACGGAAAAACTGAGCGCAAATACTTCATGCCGCTTCGACATTCATATCGCCATATCTCCCACCAAAAACATGGACCGGATGGAATGGTTCGTCGAAAAGGCCACCGAAATAGGAATCAGTGAAATAACCTGCCTGCGCTGCCGTTACTCGGAACGGCGCGAAACAAAACTGCAGCGGCTGTACCGGATAGCCATCAGCGCAATGAAACAGTCGCAGAAAACCGTACTCCCCAAAATCAACGAAACCGTCGACTTTCAGGAATTTGTCGCACAGCCCCGGGAGGGTTGCAAAATGATCGGACACTGCACCGAAAGTGAAAAAAATCTCATGAAAGAGATATACAAACCGGGCGAAAACGCCGTTATACTGATAGGCCCGGAAGGCGATTTCAGCCCGGAAGAGATAAAGGCGGCCATATCCGCCGGCTTTTCCCCGGTCTCGTTAGGCGAAAGCCGCCTGCGTACAGAAACCGCCGCATTAGTCGCCTGCCACACCATCCACGTCCTAAATCAATAGTATGAATTATGGACGGGCTGCAGGGCGCCCACAAGGGATGCCCCTACAATTAATCACTAATCACTAATTCACTAATCACTAAAAAACGTGTTTTATTCGACAAAAAAATACCTGCTGCTTCTGGGATTGATATCCGTTTTTTCGCCCGGCCTGTCGCAAAACGACCGTCACCCGTCCCTCGGGACGACGGACTTCAACATAGAGGCGTTCGGTTCGGCTGCGACCGGCGAACATACCCCGTTCTGGATTGTGAGCAACCGGCATGGAACCGTACCCCTGAGCGCCGGCGGAGGCTATCTGCGTGCGGGAACGTTCCACAAACAGTCGTTGGGGGAAAGCCTGCGCTGGGGCGCCGGTTTGGACGTCATTGCAAGTACGCCGCGATACCGCAGCGTTTATATCCGGCA
The DNA here is from genome assembly GCA_031267485.1 of Tannerella sp. GTDB lineage: Bacteria > Bacteroidota > Bacteroidia > Bacteroidales > Tannerellaceae > Tannerella. The sequence continues at coordinate 2,952 of JAIRYY010000227.1, read as the reverse complement.
ACTGTATGCGGAGATAGGATACAAGTGGCTCAGCCTGGCAATAGGCAGTAAGGATAGCCACACCTCCCTGTGGGACGAAAACCTGAGCAGCGGCGATCTGGTTCATTCCGCCAACGCCCGTCCCATACCGGAAATAAATATTTACATGCCCCGGTTCACCGCAGTCCCCGGCGCCAGAGGCATCCTGCAGTTCAGAGGCAATTTCGCTATCGGACGCTCTTTCGACACCGAATACCTGAAACAGTACAAAAACGACCGGCAATATTACATCGAAAACGTGTTGTGGCACCATAAGTCACTGCACGTAAGGATAGTCGATCCGTACGGCCATTTCCCGCTGACCGCAACCATCGGCATCCGCCACCATGCGCAATGGGGAGGAACATCGACAAATCCCGAAGAAGGCGTCCAGCCCCACTCGTTGAAAGACCTCATGCGCATCATCGTGGGAGGCTCCGGCGGCAACGACGCCACTATTTCAGCGCAGGTAAACGTGCTGGGCAACCACTACGGCAGCTACGACATCAAACTCGGATATCTTAATCCCCTCTTTGATGTCCATCTGTACAAACAGCATTTCTTTGACGATGTATCGGGGATGGAACTTTTCAATCTCCCGGACGGCCTGTACGGAATCCAGGCCAACATCCCCAATTTCCCATTCATAAACAAAGCGGTTATTGAGTACGTTTACACCAAAAACCAGAGCGGGCCGGTTCATTACATCCAGTTCGACCATTCGGCATATCCCGGTTACGGCGGCGGGAGAGATGAATACTACAACAGCGAGGAATATACGACAGGCATTTCATATTTCAACCGGAGCATCGGTTCGCCGTTAATCACTTCTCCCGAATACAACAAAGACGGACATGCCGGATTCAAAAACAACCGCATACGGGCATGGCACGCCGGCATTGGCGGATACCTGTCCCGGCAGGTCGCATACCGTCTGCTGATGACAAATTCCGAAGGCTGGGGCACGATGGTCATGCCTTTCCTGAAGAAGACGGCCGACTTTTCCTGCGCGGTGAAAATCTCCTACTGCCATCCGCGTCTGGCAGGATGGCTTTTTTCCGGAGAAGTCGGCTCCGACAGGGGATCCATCTACGGCGACAACCTTGGCATTGCCCTGTCGGCAAGCAAAACCGGCACATTAAAAATATGGCGATGATAAAAGACAAATCGCTGCCATTATCTTTTTTGTCGGTTTTACAAAAAATCCTTATCTTTGCCGTCGGTATTGCATAAGCCAATGCCAAAGATTTGATATTAAAGCGTTAATTATCATACAAAATAAACCATTGGGGCTGACCGGTTTTGACAGCGGGTAGAAGTGGTTTGTAAGCATGCAGTGCGTCGTTGGCCGGCACTATAATCACGGTTGATAAAAATTTAACTGGCGAAAACAACTATGCTCTCGCTGCTTAATCGAAGTACAGTAGATTAAAGCTTTATCCTTACACCAGGTGTTTGGACGAGACATCACCCGGAAGCTCTGGCTTCGAAGCGTTCCGATCAGGTGGTGCAGATGTATCGGAGATAGTCTGACGGAAGTCCCGTACGGCAGATGAACATTCAGGGACTAAGGTTGCAGTTGGTGGCTTCGGTCTTGCCGCAACACGAAAACCAAGGCGAAGATAAGCATGTAGAAAGCAAATTAATTCCTCGTTTGGACGAGAGTTCGAATCTCTCCAGCTCCACTATTGTTTGTAAATCATTGAAAATCAATTAATTTTTAGATGATAAATGTCTACGTATAATCTGGGATAGACAATAATAGACGGTTATGTGTTCAGTTTTATTTGTTTTTTTTAGTGTCGCAGCAAAAAAAATGAAACAAAATGGCACGAAGACAGAAAGAATTGGTGATGCCGCATCTGAATGATTGTTGCGGCGATTTGAATAAGAAGTGGTATGTCGAATATTCTATCAGGAATCCACAGTCCGGGAAAATGGAAAGGGTTAGGATTTATGATAAAATTAATGGGTATTCTACATATAACGAGCGTTTTGATTTTGCTCAGAAAATAATCAAAACGCTGTCGGATGGTATCCGCTCCGGAAGTATTTCCTTTCAGGAACTCGTCGAATATGAAGATTTGCTTTTGTATGACGGCGAAGGTGGCCTGTCCCGGAAACGACAGACTAAAGCGGGTAGTATCAGGATTTATTTGTCTGATTTTTTGCGGATGAAAGAGCTTGAGATTAACCGGAAAAGTTTTGAAACTTACCGGTCGAAACTTCGCCTGTTTTGTCTGTATGCGGAACGGTGCAAACTTATTGACAAACCGGCTACGTACTACTCGAATGAGATTATGATTGATTTTTTTCGCGAACTGGCGCAGAGGAAGAATCTTTCGCGCAAGTCGATCGAAAAGTATCAGCAGATACTTCATTCTTTTTTCAAGTATCTGAATAAGAAGAAGATTATAACGGAAAATCCGGTCTGCGATATTCCCAGGGTCGGGGTGATAAAGGATAAGGCGCCGGCGGCAATTCCTGCTTCCATGCGCAGGATGCTGCAGAAGGTGATAGAAGATAAGGATCCGCAATTGTGGATGTTTATCTGTTTTATCTATTATATGGCAATCCGACCGGGTAAGGAACTGCGACTTATGCGACTGAATCAAATTGATTATGATTCAAGGAAAATTTCAATACCTAATTTTAATTCAAAAAACGGACGGACGGAGGCGGTGGATGTTCCGGATCAGTTGTATGATATGATCGTCAATAAATGGAAATTGCATACGTATAATCAGGATTTGTATGTTTTTGGCCGGGTCTTTGAACCGGGTGAGAAGTGTCTTAGCGTTAATAATATGAGTACGCGGTTTAACCGGTTCCGGGATTATCTGAAATTGCCGGAATCGGTTAAGCTGTACTCATGGAAACATTCGGGGGCGCAGGAACTGGCTAATTTGGGAATTAACATCTACGAGCTTCAGC
>JAIRYY010000209.1 GCA_031267485.1 Tannerella sp. | reverse complement strand
CGACAGCGGGGCGCTATTCTTTCCGCGCCAGGTCTATCCGGAGGAAGATGAAGAGCAGGATTGTAAATCCCCACAGGGAGGAACCGCCGTAGCTGAAAAACGGCAGAGGTATGCCTATGACGGGAGTGATGCCGCACACCATGCCGATGTTCACGAAAGCGTGAAAAAAGAATATCGACGCCACACTGTACCCGTATACGCGTCCGAATGCGGCCGGCTGCCGTTCGGCAAGCTGCATGATGCGCAGGATGAACAGGGCGTAAATCAGCAGTACGGATAGCGAGCCGACAAAACCAAATTCTTCTCCCACGGTGCAGAATATAAAATCCGTATCCTGTTCCGGCACGTACCGCAGCTTCGTCTGCGTCCCGTTCAGGAAACCCTTGCCGGTAAACCCGCCGGAACCGATGGCTATTTTGGACTGATTGACGTTGTAACCCGTGCCGGTGGGGTCGTCCTCCAGACCCAGCGATACTTTGATGCGCTGCTGCTGGTGGGGCTGCAGAACTTCGTTGAACACATGGTTGGCGGAGAACAGGATGCCCAGCGAAATGACGGCAAATACGGCCGGCAGGGCATATTTCCAGATTAGCCGGCGGAACGAGTATAGAACCAGGTATATGGAAAAGCCCGCAATCAGACCGATGGATGCCCGCGCCAGATTGAACGGATGGAATATCGACACGACGTAGCCTGCAATGCCGCAGCATACCGTTATCAGGAAGAAGCAGGCGCCAAGTTTACGCTCGTTGAGGAAAAAACGCAGCATAATGCAGATGACGGCAAGGATGATGCCGCTTATGAGCAGTTCGCTTACGGGCGTTTCGTTCCACACGAGCGATTCGTATTTCAGTTCGAGGACGAAAAACAGGACGGCGCAGATGCTCATGAGCAGCACGTATCCCGACATTCCCTCGCGGTACAGCGCCATTGCGAAGGCCAGAAACACAAGCGCGGAACCGGTTTCGTGCTGCATGATGATGCACAGCGCCGGGAGCAGGATGATCAGTGCGGAAACCGTAAGGTTCCTTGCTGTCGGCAGATTAAATTCATACGCGTTCATGAACCGCGCAAGCGCAAGCGCCGTTGCAAACTTGGCAAATTCGGCCGGCTGCAGGCGGATGGAGGACGTTATGACGAGCCACGAACGGGAACCTTTGATGTCGGGCGCCACAAGGACGGTCAGGATAAGCAGCAGGATGACCAGGCCGTACAGGGGATAGGCGAATGTTTCGAAGAAATGCTTGTCGAGCATCATTATCAGGAAAATAAGCACGACGGATGTGCCTATCCAGACAAGCTGCATGGCCGGACGGCCGGACGAATAGATAAGGTCCGGACTGTCAAAATCGTAACTTGCCCCGCAGATGCTGATCCATCCCGCCACAACCATGACCGCATACAGGAAAATGGTGTACCAGTCGACAGATTTCCACGCGTTTGTCGCCTTATTCCTCATCGCTTTTTACCTTTTTGATGTAATTTACGGAGCCGGGCAGCGTGCTCCAGTTCTGCATCCTGTATTCAAGCCACTTGTCGCCATAGGGAATCTCGCCGTAGAAGTATTTCTCAAGCATCAGCCGGGCCACGGGTACGGACACCTCAGCTCCCCATCCTCCGTTTTCCGCGTAGACGACGACGGCTATCCGGGGACTGTTCATCGGGGCAAAGGCGATGCAGGCCGAATGGTCGCGTCCGTGCGGGTTTTGCACGGTTCCCGTCTTGCCGCATACCTCCAGGCCTGGCATATACATTTTACCGCAGGTGCCTGCCGTCACCGCCATGCGCATGCCTTCGGCAACGTATTCGTAATACTCCCTCCTTATCCCGGTGTATTTTCTCGTCCGGTACAGTCCGTCCAGTTCCGAATCCTGTATTTCGCGGACGGCGTGGGGGACGATGTAATAGCCGCGGTTTGCAATCGTGGCGGCAAGGTTGCATATCTGCAGCGGGGTGGCGCTCACCTCGCCCTGGCCAATGGCAATGGAGATGATGCTGCTTGAGTTCCAGCGTTTGTTGTACGCCCTGTCGTAAACGCTGCTGTTCGGAATGTATCCGCGGCGTTCCCCGGGCAAGTCGATACCCAGCGGAAAACCGAATCCCTGAGCTACGATATGGTTTTTCCATACCTCGAACGCTTCCTGCACGCTGCCGTAACGCGAGCGGCTGTCCAGCATGTCATGCAGTCCCCAGCAATAGTAGGCGTTGCACGACGTCGCCAGCGAAGGCACGAGCGAAATGGGGGAGTGATGCGAATGACACCTGGGATGCCCGCCAAGATAGGGATAGCCAAGCTCGCAGCTGTAAGTCTTGTCTTTCGTCACGACGCCCTCCTGCAGAAAGATAAGCGCCTGCGCCGGTTTGAACGTCGACCCCGGCGAATACGAACCCATTATGGAGCGGTCGAGCAGGGGCCGCAGCGGATCGCGCTCAAGCATCTGGTGATTGTCGCCGCGCTGCCGTCCGATGAGCAGGCCCGGATCGTACGACGGCGAGGAGACGAGGCAGAGCACCTCGCCTGTGGAGGGTTCAATCATCACGATAGCCCCCGGCTTGTTCTGCATGAGCTTCTCGCCATAAGCCTGCAGTTCCATGTCGATGGACAGCGTGATGTTTTTTCCCGACACCGGAGCCACATCCTGTTTGCCGTCGTCGTATTTGCCCTTGATGCGCCCGTGCACGTCGCGCAGCAGTATCTCAACGCCTTTCTCGCCGCGCAGCGTTCGTTCGTACGAACGCTCCACGCCCGAACGTCCCGAGTGGTCGCCCGGAGTGTAATAGTCATCCTTTTCGATATCCTTGCGTGTCACTTCTCCCAGGCTGCCCAGTACGTTCGCGCCGTTCAGACACCCGTATTCGCGCAGCGCACGGTTGCGGATGTAAAATCCGGGGAACTTGTAAAACTTCTCCTGCAAAACCCCGTATTCGGCGGCGGAAAGCTGACTCATAAATACCTGTGGAATATAGCGATTGGCGTTCGCGTTTTTAATGGCGGTTATGCGGCTGTCAAAAAACTCCTTCGTTATCCCGACGGTGCTGCAGAAATCCAGCGTGTCGAAATGCCGTATCTCGCGCAGGACAACCATCACGTCGTACGACGGCTGATTGTAGACGAGCAGCTGCCCGTTGCGGTCGTAAATCACGCCGCGGGACGGATAAAGCGTGCGCCGCTGAAAAGCGTTGCTGTCCGCCCACTTCCTGTAGTCGTCGCTCACAATCTGCAGGAAAAACAGGCGGACGGCAAAGATGAGCAATAACGCCAGGACAGCGCCTGCAATGATGTATCTCCTGTCGCTGTAATAATATCGCGGCCTTTTATTCTCCATTTTTGCTCTTTTCCGGATTGAACGCTTCCACAATGAAAATCAGCAGCAATGAAAACAGGATGGCGGATATCATCCTGACGGTCATCATCAGAGGCTGAAAAAAAGTAAAGGATTCCACCACAAACAGCGTGAAGTGATGAATGACCGTCAGCACGAAGGCATAGCGCATGAATTTGCCGTATCCGAACAGCCTGCAGGACGGAATGCTTCCCCCCGGCAGGTCTTTTATGTCCGCAAAACGCTCCAGCAGGGGCATGCGGACAAATCCGGCAAATGAACACGCTGCCGCATGAATGCCAAAAGTATTTGAAAACAGGTCGACGGAAAGTCCCAGCAGGAACGAGATGAGGATAACCGCCGAGCGCGTCATGTCGACCGGCAGTTTCAGGAGAACGTAAATGTAAATGAACGGCTTCACGAGATTAAACAGGTGTATGTTATTCATCACAAGTACCTGCAGCAATACAAATACGGTGAAGTAGACCGCAAACCTGAACCATGTCCTAATCATTTTTTATCGCCTCCCGTTCTATTTCCCGCTGTTTGTCCTGCGAGCGGTTAACAATTACGCACAGGGCGCTTAACGACCGGAAATCAGTTGCAAGCCGTACTTTTAACGAATAGAAATTGTCGTCGCGCTGCTTGCCGTACGCTTCCACCACACCCACCATGACGCCCGGCGGAAAAATGGCCGAATAGCCGCTTGTCACCACCGTGTCGCCAACCTGAAACGTCGCATGTGAGGGAAGTTCCTCAAGATAGGCAATTGCCAGGTCGTCGCTTTTCCACGTCAGCGCGCCGAAATAACCGGTGTTTTTGACTTTGCAGCTTAGCTTGAATTTACTGTTCAAAAGAGAGATGACAACCGAATAACGCTCCCTGACCGTCACGACGATGCCGGCAACGCCGCGGGGGGAAACAACGCCCATGTCCGGACGTATGCCGTCGTCGGCGCCTTTGTTGATTGTGATGTAATTGTTGACATGCGTGACGCTGTTGTTCACGACTCCCGCCGGGAGGTATTCGTACGTGTAGTTTTCACGCTGCTGTTCGCCGCCATTCATCAGGGAGTCGCCTGAATGGATGCCGCTGAAGTCAATCGTGTCGAGCGCCGCCCGGTCGAGCAGGCTCTGCAGGCGGATAAGTTCCGCTTCGAGCAGGATGTTGCGTTCGAGCAGTTCCTGGTTTACTGTCTGAAGGTTGAGATACGAAAACACGACATTGGATGCCGAAGAGATGTGGCCTGTAATTACATTTGCCGAACTCAGCATCATGTTCTGCTGATAGGCGTTATTCCTGTATATAAGGACAAAAGAGATTATTTCGCATAAAAGAAACAGAATCCAGTGCCTTTTTGATATAAGAAATGCCAGCAGTTTTCGCATAACCGGAATTAATTCCTGTACAGGAAGTTGAATTTAGTCAGATTTTTCAGGGCGACGCCGGTACCCCGCGCCACAGCGTGAAGCGGATCTTCGGCGACGCGAAACCGGATGTTTATTTTATCCGTCAGGCGTTTTTCCAGGCCGCGCATGAGCGCCCCGCCACCCGTCAGGTGAATCCCGTTGCGCACGATGTCCGCGTATAACTCCGGCGGCGTATTTTCAAGCGTGTTCATAATCGTCGTCTCAACCTTGATGATTGACTTGTCAAGGCAATGAGCCATTTCCTGATACGAAATCGGAACTTCCATCGGGAGCGACGTCATCTGGTTGGGGCCGTGAACGACAAAATCGGTCGGCGGATTTTCAAGCGACGTGAGTACGGAACCCACATTTATCTTAATCCTCTCCGCCGTACGCTCTCCGACTTTGACATTATGCTGCCGGCGCATGTACTCCATGATATCTTCGGTGAACACATCGCCCGCCGTGCGAATGGACGTTTTCGTCACAATCCCGCCGAGGGAAATGACCGCCACCTCCGTCGTGCCGCCGCCGATGTCCACAATCATGTGCCCTTCGGGCGCTTCCACATCGAGGCCGATACCTACCGCCGCAGCCATCGGTTCGTCAATCAGATAAACCTCGCGTCCGCCGGCGCGTTCCGACGAATCCCTTACCGCACGGCGTTCCACTTCCGTGGCGCCCGACGGCACGCATATAACGATGCGTAACGGAGGCGAAAACCAGCGGTTTTTGAAGTTTATCATTTTTATCATGCCGCGTATCATCTGTTCCGCGGCGTAAAAGTCGGCGATAACGCCGTCTCCGAGAGGGCGTATGGTGCGTATTTCGTCGTGTGTCTTTTCGTACATCAGACGCGCCTGTTCGCCAACGGCAAGCACCTTGTCCGTCCGCCTGTCGAGTGCAACCACCGAGGGCGCATCGACCACAATCTTGTCGTCGCAGATAATGATTGTATTGGCCGTACCCAGGTCGATTGCAATATCTTTTGTGAAAGAGAATAATCCCATAGCGTTTTATTTCGTTTTTCGTTTTAAAAAAATAATCAATGCTTAAAGTGGCGGATATCCGTTTTTACCATGCTCATACCGTGTCCGTCACAATATGCCACCGACAGCTTGTCGTTAATGGAACCGCCCGGTTGTATGACGGCCGTGATGCCCGCCTCTCCTGCAATCTCCACACAGTCGGGGAACGGGAAAAAGGCGTCTGAAGCCATCACTGCGCCCCTCAGGTCGAAATTGAACGAACGGGCTTTTTCAATGGCCTGTTTAAGGGCGTCGACACGCGAGGTCTGTCCGATGCCGCTCGCACACAACTGTTTGTTTCTGACAAGCGTTATCGCGTTCGATTTGCTGTGTTTGACTAACTTGTTTGCAAACAGCAAGTCCGTAATCTCCGCTTCCGACGGCGCCTTTTTCGTCATCGGCACAAGGTCGGCCGGGGTCTGTATGCTCAAATCGCGCTCCTGCACCAGCACGCCGTTAAGCAGCGAACGGAACTGTCCGGCCGGCGCGTCTCCCGATGTTTTGCGTTTCAGTATGATACGGTTCTTTTTCTGCATAAGCGCGGTCAGCGCGCCGTCCGTATAACCGGGAGCGATAATCGCCTCGAAAAATATTTTGTTTATTTCTTCCGCCGTTTCCCCGTCTACCGTTCCGTTTGTCGCCAGTATGCCTCCGAATGCGGAAACGGGGTCTCCGGCCAGGGCGTCCCTCCATGCTTCGGACATCGCCGGGCGCGAAGCGATACCGCAGGCATTGTTGTGTTTCAGTATGGCGAACGTCAGCTCGCCGAACTCGTCAATGAGCGTGACCGCCGAGTCAATGTCAAGCAGGTTGTTGTACGAAATATCCTTGCCATGAAGTTTTTCGAACAGGGCGTCGAAATCGCCGTAGAATACGCCTTTCTGATGAGGATTTTCCCCGTAACGCATCGTGTATGCCCGGTCGGCTGCCAGGCGAAAGGCCGAGCCGTCGTCCTTATCGAAATAGTTGAATATTGCGCTGTCGTAGGCGGAGGTGACGGCAAACGCCTCTCCGGCAAACCGGCGGCGTTCTTCGCGGGTGGTTTGCGCGCCGTTTTCTTTCAGCAGGCGCAGCAGCGGGCCGTACTGGTTTCTGGATGCGACAATCAGGACATCCTCATAATTTTTAGCGGCCGCGCGTATCAGCGAAATGCCGCCTATGTCTATCTTTTCAATGATGTCGGAATCTCCCGCTCCCGAAGCCACGGTTTCTCCGAACGGATATAAATCCACAATAACCAAATCTATATCCGGTATCCCGTACTGCCGTTTCTCCTCTTCATCGCTTTTATTGTCGCGGCGGGAGAGTATGCCTCCGAAGATTTTCGGATGAAGCGTCTTGACCCTTCCCCCGAATATGGACGGATAACCCGTCAGCGATTCAACGGCTTCGCAGGGAAAGCCTGATGATTCTATAAATTCTTTCGTGCCGCCTGTCGATACGAAACGGACGCCCTTCTCATAAAGATTTTTGATGATATCATCCAATCCGTCTTTATAATAGACTGATATTAACGCACGTCTTATTGTTTTGTAAGTTCCCATGTTACCTTTATTTTAATAAATCGCACAAAAGTAGCGATTTATTTTCAAAAAGGCCTACATTACAGCATAAAAAAAATCATCTTTTTGTCAGCCTACAAGGTTTCTGAACTTATTGAATATTTTTTCCTTAACGGACTGGTTGGGCTGGAAGTTCGGAGAGGACTGCATCCGGTTCATTCCGGCCCTTTCGTCCGACGTCAGCGATTCGGGGATGTATACGCTGACATTGACGAGCAGGTCGCCGCTGCCGTAGCCATTTACCGACGGCAGTCCTTTGCCGCGCAGGCGCAGGACTTTTCCGGGCTGCGTCCCGGCGTCTATCTTCACTTTGGCGCGTCCTTCCACCGTCGGCACCTCCACCGTGTCGCCGAGCGCCGCCTGGGGCACGCTGAGCAGGAGGTTGTAAATCAAATCGTTTTCGTCGCGTATGAGTTCCTTGTCCTGTTCTTCCTCGATGATGACAAGCATATCGCCGTTTATGCCGCCGCGCCGCGCCGCATTCCCCTTGTCGCGCACCGTGAGCTGCATCCCCTCCATAACCCCGGCCGGGATATGGATGCTTATGATTTCATCGTCGCGGACAACTCCCTCCCCATTGCATGCATGACACTTGTTGAGAATCATCTTTCCCTGGCCGCCGCAGGCGGGACAGACGGACTGTGTCTGCATCTGCCCCAGTATCGTGTTGGTTACGCGGGTGACGTATCCGTTGCCGTGACAGGTCTGGCATGTCGTGATACTCCTGTCATCTTCCGCGCCGCTGCCGTGACAGGCCGTGCATGTCACGTATTTATTCACTTTTATCTTTTTCTCGACGCCATGCGCCACCTCTTTCAGATTCAGTTTCACCTTGACGCGCAGGTCCGAGCCTTTCAGGACGGTATGCCCTCCGCGGGAACGGCTGCTGAATCCGCCAAAACTGCCGAACCCGCTAAAATGTCCGCCAAACAGGTCGCCGAACTGTTCGAAGATGTCATCCATGGACATCCCTCCTCCTCCTCCGCTGCCGCCGAATCCGCCGCCGGCTGCCGAACTGCCGACGCCCGCATGACCGAGCCGGTCGTAACGCTGACGTTTTTCCGGATTGCTCAGCACATCGTAGGCTTCCGCCGCCTCCTTGAATTTCTCTTCCGCCTCCTGATTGCCCGGATTTTTATCGGGGTGATACTGAATCGCCTTTTTCCGGTATGCTGTTTTTATTTCGTCGGCATTAGCGCTTTTGCTGACGCCCAAAACTTCGTAATAATCTCTTTTCGCCATTTTTATAGTGTTTATTTATCGATAACGCCTGTGCTGTGCGCTGTTGTCCCGCTCATTATTCTCCCACGACAACTTTCGCATGCCGCAGCACTTTGTCGTACAGCTTGTAGCCGGTCTGTACGCAGTCAATCACCTTTCCCTTCATGTCTTCTTCCGGTGCGGGAATAGTTGCTATGGCTTCAAACAGTTCCGTATCAAAGGGCTGTCCTGTGGCGTCAATCGTTTTCACTCCCTGCTGCGACAGATAGGCGGTAAATTTTCCGTAGATAAGTTTCACGCCTTCAATGACGGATGTAATGTCCTCAGTCGCATGCAACGTGTTCAAAGCGCGTTCGAAGTCGTCTATTACGGGAAGAAGATTGGTGAGAACCGTAGCGCCGCCGCTCTTTATCAAATCGGCCTTTTCGCGTAACGTGCGTTTCCGGAAATTGTCAAATTCAGCCATCAGGCGCAGGTGCGAATCGTTCAGCCGGGCATATTTTTCCTCTGCCGACTGTTCTTTCGCACTGTTTCCGGCGTCATCATTCCCGCCGTCCGCCTTTTCTTTGGCGCCGGATTCTTCCGCCTTTGCTTCCGTTTTCACATCATCGGACACATTGTCAGATTGCGCGAAATTTCCTGACGTCTTTTCAGTATCTTCCTGCAAATTTGTCCTGTCTTCCCGTTCGCTGGCCGACTCCGGATTTGTATCCGAATACTCCCTGTCTGTCTCCCGATTCATCTTTTCTGTCTGTTCTTCCATATATCTGTAATTATATTTTTGACCTTCTCCTCCTGCTTATGGCAAAAATATTGCCAATTATAAAAATATGGCTAACTTTGCCATACAAAAACAGATATGCAACAACGAAAATGAAACGTATATTTCTCATTATAACAGTTATTTTTCCCTCATTTGCCGTACAGGCGCAGGACACGTCATGCCGCTACGGTTTCAGTTATGAAATAAGCAACGACCCGCACTGGGGGAAAGACCGTCCGGTAATAACGGGCGTATATCCCAATTCGCCGGCGGAACGGGCGGGCATACAGCCGTACGATATCATAGACGCCGTCGAGGGTGTGCCGGTTACCGAAAATGTGCTGGACGATATCCATCTTTTCCTGAATCCCGAGGGGAAAGAGATTGTGGAACTGACGGTCAGGAACTTCGTCAGCAACGAACGCAGGGTTAAGATAAGGAAGGAATGCCGGAACATCCGTTCCATATCCGAAGACCAGTTGGCGACGGCTTTTGCCCTGTATGCCACGGAATACACGCATGAGCGCCTTTTTTCGTGCCCGTTCACCACCACCCGGACAAAGGATGAGATAGATTTTTCCGTGTTCAGGTCGTTTGATTTTTTCGATGCGGGCGACGATCAGCCCGAACTGGCGAAGAAGATTAACGACCTTATCAAAAAGGAACTGATGAAACGGAACATGATATATGATCCGGTGAACCCTGATCTGATTATACAAATCTATTATTCTTTCGGCAAAAACCCCAATTATAAACCGAAAACCCCCAGGAAAAGCGGCAGGGAGGCCAAGCCGGCAGATGACCACAGCTACGTGTACCGCTATGACATGACGCGCGACCGCATGACGAAATTCCCGTTCCTGCCGCCCGACGCCGTTGAAACCGAAGCCGAATACATCCTGAAACTCGGCTTCCGCCTCGAAGACCGGAAGCTGGAAAAGGGACGCGTCATCTGGGAATGTGAAGCCAACGAATTTCTGAATGAATCCTATTCGCTTGAAAATTTCGCATTCACTCATATCCCCCTCATGTGCATGCAGTTTCCCTATATGAAGTACGGCCGGAACGTGCAGTTCCGCCTCTCCCGGAAGAAATATAACTATACGGGAATCAATTACAATATCGAGGATATATCGGAAATAGCGTCCGTCGACCCCCATTCTCCTGCCGCTACCGCCGGCATACTGCCGTCCGACCGGATTGATGCGATAGAAGACCGGCGGATGGACCGCACTTCGCAGCAGTTCACTTCCGCTTATCGCCAGTTCATCTTCAGCACGCTGAAACTGCGCGACGAAAGCACCCGGTTTGCCGACGCCAACGGATTCCCGGACTGCATGTACTGGGACGAACTCAAATATCCGCAGGTGGCAAAAGAATTTGCCAACAGGAAAAAACTGACGGCATTTTCATACCTGTTCAAATATGCGCCGTTTATCAATCCGGCGGGGAATAATACCTGCACGTTCAGAATCAGGCGCGAAAAGGAAAGGCTGGAATTTATCCTGCGTCCCGAGATACGCACGGAAAACACGATTGTAGTGGAATGATTTCTATGAACATAACGACTTACCCGGACAACTTCGAGCAAAAAACCGGTTTCGATAAAATAAGGCAGCTGATTAACGGTAAATGCCTCAGTCCCTTAGGCATGGAATGTGTCGATAACGTCGCTTTTTCCCGGGATATACGCGTCATCCGGGAAAAGTTGGAGCAAACGGACGAATTTATGCGAATCATCAGGGAAGAGGATGCTTTTCCCACGGGCTATTTCATAGATGTGCGCCATTCCCTCAACCGCATCAGGCCGGAGGGGACGTTCCTTGACGAAAAGGAACTTTTCGACCTGAAACGCTCGCTTCAGACCATTTTCGATATCACACGCTTTTTCAGGCGGCCGAAAGAAAACGACGAAATCAGATATCCCGCCCTTGCGGAACTGGCCGGCGACATTCCGGTCTTTCCGCAGATTATCTCGAAGACGGACGAGATACTCGACAAATACGGCAGGATGAAGGACAATGCATCGCCTGAACTTCTGCGAATCAGGAAAGAGATGACAGCGACGGTGGGAAGCATCTCCCGCAACCTGCAATCGATTCTGAAAGCGGCTCAGGCGGCGGGTTTTGTCGACAAGGACGTGGCGCCGGCCATGCGCGACGGACGTCTCGTGATTCCCGTATCGCCGTCTTTCAAACGCAAAATACGCGGAATCGTTCACGACGAGTCGGCTACGGGAAAAACCGTCTTTATCGAACCGGAAGCCGTCGTCGAGGCAAACAACCGCATCCGCGAACTCGAAAGCGAGGAGAAACGCGAAACAGTGCGTATCCTGACGTCTTTCACCGATATGGTGCGCCCTTCCGTTCCCGAAATAATGCGGGCTTTCATTTTTCTCGCGGAGATAGATTTCATCCGCGCCAAGGCGCTTTTCGCCCTGGAAATCGGCGGGATAAAGCCCGCCATTGACGACCGGCCTCTCGTCGAATGGGTCGGCGCGATACATCCGCTGCTGTTCCTTTCGCTGAAAAAACAGGACAAGAACGTCGTCCCCCTGGATATCGAAATGTACGGCGACAGGCGGCTGCTCATCATTTCCGGCCCCAACGCGGGCGGGAAATCCGTATGCCTGAAAACCGTGGGGCTGCTGCAGTATATGCTGCAGTGCGGGATGCCGATACCCGTCCACGAAAACTCCCGGACAGGCGTTTTCGACCATATTTTTATCGACATAGGCGACGAGCAGAGCATCGAGAACGACCTGAGCACTTACAGTTCCCACCTGGCAAATATGAAGTTTTTCGTGAAGAACAGCAACGAGAAATCGCTGCTCCTTATCGACGAGTTCGGAAGCGGCACGGAGCCTCTCATCGGAGGCGCCCTGGCTGAGGCGCTGCTCGACCGCTTCAACCGGAACGGAAGCTGCGGAGTCGTCACGACGCATTACCAGAATCTTAAACATTATGCCGAGGATAACGACGGCGCGGTCAACGGCGCGATGCTCTACGACCGTCACCTGATGCAGCCGCTGTTCAAACTCTCCATCGGACGCCCGGGCAGTTCGTTCGCGATTGAGATTGCCCGTAAAACCGGCCTCCCCGAAGATGTCATAGCCTCCGCCTCCGAAAAGACCGGCAGCAACTATACCGACATGGATAAATATCTTCAGGATATTGTGCGCGACAAACGTTACTGGGAAAGCAAACGCCAAAACATACGCCGGCAGGAAAAGAAACTCGAAGAGGTGATTGCCCGTTACGAACAGGAGATGGAAACCGTCAACGGACAGCGCCGGGAGATTGTGCAGGCCGCAAAAGCGGAAGCGCAGCAAATACTGGCCGAAGCAAATGCCAGAATTGAAAAGACAATCCGTGAAATAAAAGAGGCGCAGGCCGAAAAGGAACGGACAAAAGCCGTCCGCCGGGAACTGGAATCATTCAGGGCTGTCCTGCACGAGACAAAAGAGGAAGATGAACACATCGCCCGCAAAATGGACACGCTGCGCGAACGGCAGGGACGCAAGAAACAGCGCCGGAAAGGCGCCCCGGAAAATGGCGCCCCGGAAAACAGAAACGGGAAACAGAAGGAGCGGGGCGTGAAAAACGAAGACCGTCTTCATTTGCCCATTGAAGCGGGAGATGCGGTTCGCGTGGAAGGACAAAGCGCGGTGGGCGTCGTAGTGGAAATAAAGGACCGGCAGGTCATCGTCGCGTTCGGGATGATAAAAAGCGCCGTTCGAGCAGACCGGCTGGAGAAGGTCAGCCGTAGCCAAATCAAACAGGAGGTCAGAAAAAACACGTTCGTCAGCGCACAGACAGCCGATTCCATTCATGAGAAGAAACTGAACTTCAAACAGGAGATTGATGTGCGCGGCATGCGCGGCGACGAAGCCCTGCAGACCGTCACCTATTTCATCGACGACGCCATCCTTGCAAACGTTTCGCCGGTACGGATACTGCACGGAACAGGCACAGGCATCCTGCGGCAACTCATCCGCGACTACCTGTCGACCGTCTCGGGCATCAGACAGTGCCGGGACGAACATGTCCAGTTCGGCGGCGCCGGCATAACCGTCGTCGAACTCGAATAGTCAAAACCTTTGGTCGTGTCATTAACCGGGTATGATTTGAAAAATAAACGAACTTATTTTGTATTATACTTTATTTGCTTTATCTTTGCATCAAAACAATTAATAATATTATTATATCATGGGAAAAACGAATGAAGACCCCAGTGGCGGGTTACATAATGTGTTGGCTGCAGGTACGGTGCTGACAGGTACGATTGTTGCGGAATCGGATTTTCGTCTTGACGGACGTGTGGAGGGCGAAATCAACTGCAAAGGTAAAATTGTCATAGGCCAAAAAGGTAGCGTCAAGGGCAACATCCTGACGGATAATGCGGAGATATTCGGAACGGTTGAGGGTTCCATACGTGCGCGCGAACGTCTTGTTTTGAAATCGTCCGCTGTCATTAAGGGCGATGTCTTTATCCAGACGCTTGAGGTGGAGCCGGGAGCGAAACTCAACGGTTCGTGCACGATGTCCGGCAAAGAGGGTTTGACGTCATCTGCTCCGCAGCCGCCTGTAAACCCGGTCAATGCTCAGAGGCCCAGATGACGGGCTGCTGCCGGGTATCACTCCGGCGAAATAACGGGCGCTTTGGCGAAACCGGTTGTTACCGTTTGCTTCCGGCTATGAGACGGCTGATTTTCTCGTTGAAATTGTCTGCGCATAGCAGCGTTTCGAGCGTTATGTGCATGCGGTAACGCCAATAGTTATCGGGGTTGGCCGGAGTGTTGATTCGTTCGGCTTCCGCGTCTTGGCGTTTTATCCGTTCGTCCGTGGCGAACCAGTCCTGTAACGGGATAACGGTCAGCATCGACGGTGACTGCAGGTGGTTTTGTATAATCTGTTCCGCAATTTCCGGCGAACACTCATCGGGCGCTTTCCCGTTGTGTTGCAGTATGTTATTGTAATACCTTTGTGTCTTTTCCCGGTCTTCTTTCCACCAGGCGCGTATGGGATTTATGTCGTGGGTTGAAGTTGTACAGACCGAATGATACGGAAGCGTTTTAAGGTCCGTAAATTCGGTGTTCGGCGTTTTGGGCATGCGTTCAATCTCAAGGGTGAATATCTGCAGTCTGTTCATCACCTCGTGAACCGATGCGGGTATCATGCCGAGGTCTTCGCCGCAGACGAGCATCTCTGTACCGTTTATCAGCGGAGTGAGGCGATTCAGGGCTGTTTCTTTCCAGAAACTGTTATGCCGGAGGAAATAAAAATCATGGTATAACCGGTCGAAAGCGCGGCGGTTCTCGTCCGATAATTCGCGATATGCGTATGATTTGTAGGCCGATATGCGCGGATGATAGCGTTTCACATCGTAAGGGTCTTCGATAAATAGCGTTTCGTTGGCGACATACATCAATCCGTCTCTGATTATTTGCAATTTTTTATCGCCGCATCCTTCAAAAAGCTGTTCTATTTTTCTTTGTGTCGAACAGAAATCGTTGAGCGACAGATGTTCGGCGTCTGTATGGCTGAAATACCTGTAAAGCCCGTTATCGGCTGTTTCTCCGAAGACGTCGGGAAGAAAGCGGGTGTGAATGTGAGGTTTGACCCACCGTTCATCGAATGGGATTCCGTAATTTCCAATCTCTTCTTTCGACAGGGGGAGGGCAGGCCTGAAATGTCCGCACAGGCCTTCCGTATACCTCAACGGGATTTCCCATATCCTGAAAAAGCCGAGGATATGGTCAACCCGGAAACAGTCGAAGTAACGGTTCAGTTTGTTAAAGCGCTTTTTCCACCACGCAAAGCCGTCTTTTTCCATGACCTCCCAGTTATAAGTGGGGAACGACCAGTTCTGTCCGGTATCGGAAAAATCGTCCGGCGGAGCGCCTGTCTGCTGCTGCATGTTGAAATATTCCGGTTCGGTCCAGGCCTCGACGCTTTTGCGGTTTATTCCGATAGGTATGTCGCCTTTGAGTACGACCCTGTTTTCCCGGGCATACGCGGCGATGGCTTCGAATTGTGTATGCAGTGTATATTGAATGAAAAACAGGAACGAAATTTCATCGTACGCTTCATTGTCCGGGCTGCAAAGATTTTCGGCTTTTTTGCGTTCGTACCGCGCATATTCTCCCCATTCGGAAAAATCTGCCGTATTATTCCTGTCGCGCAGGTATGAAAATGCGGTATAGGGAATCAGCCAGTCCCTGTTTTGGGAGATAAAGGTCTTGAAATCGCCGTTTTTAAGTATGTTTTCCTTCTCCTGCAGGAAATATTCGCGGTAATATGCGGTTTTATATTTTTCTGCCGACGGATAATCGACGGTTTCTTCGGCATTGATTTTTTGCCGCAGGTTGCTGAAAAAATCCATCCTGTTTTTATCCTTCAGGCCTCCGAGCATGGGGATGTTTATGTAAAGCGGGTGGAGCGCATAGATTGAGATGGCGCTGTAGGGGTATGAATCTTTCCATGTATGCGAACAGGTTGTGTCGTTCATCGGCAGAACCTGTATGAGGTGTTGCCCCGTTTTTTTCACCCAGTCAACAAGTTTTTTCAGGTCGCCGATGTCGCCGATGCCGAAACTGTCTGCCGAACGGAGGGAGAAGACCGGGACGACAGTTCCGCAGGCTTTCCATGAAAATCCGGGCGTTTTCAGCGGATAGTCGTTAATAACCGCAAGACACGGGTCTTCCACGGGAAGTTGATTGATGAAGCGGTTTTCGCCCTCTTCCCAATAGCGCAAACGGTTGGTTTTGCTTTCCATTACAACGAATTTATATTCTAAGGGAAAGGAAATGTCGCCGGAATTAAGCCGAATCTCCCATTGCGGAAAATTATCCGCCGACATTTGCGGAGCGCTGGCGGGATTCCAGTTTCCGAGGCGTTTCTGATTGCCTGTTATGGCAACCGTCTGTTCGGGTTCGATTTCCGGAGCAGAGAGGCGTATGACGAGATTCGGATTGCCGGTTGCGTCTTTTTCGTCTTTCCTGTTGTGCCGCGCGAAGATATTTTTAGTGAATGTCGACGTGTAAAACGTCCTGTCTGCAGGTTCGGACAGCCAATAGTCGTGCAGGACACAGGAATCATACCCGTATTCGAACGTCGCATGGCGGAAGCCGGCTTCCGCTGTTCGCACGCCGTCTTTGTCCTCTATCATGTATTTATAATAAATACTTTCCGTCGAATCGGGCAGGGGAATCGTCAACCGCCATTCGCCGTCGCTATGGTAATGCATCTCTCTGGCCACATTCATGATGTCCGTAACGGATTCCGCATGTAAGCAGGCGATGAAAATACGCTGTCCCCAGTCTGTGTCGTACCTTATATTAAATGTAATCTTCATCTGTTTCTAATTTGGCGATGCAATATTATGAATAATTCGCAAGTTTAACAAATTATCAA
>JAIRYY010000205.1 GCA_031267485.1 Tannerella sp. | reverse complement strand
CGGCCTGTGCCTGGATCGCTTCGTCGTTCCTCCTTGCAATGACGGAGCTGACGGGCGGTTTTCAAGCGAATATGCCGTCCTGTCCGTCATTTCCCGTCCCGTCTTTGCGAACAGTGTTCCTCCGCCCCGTCATTGCGAGACCCCACCCCAGCTTTGCCGGGGAAAAGAGGGCAAAAGACGAAAAAAACGGTCGGTTAATATGCTTATAATCAATTGTTATATTTTTCGTCATTGCGAGCGGAGCGAAGCAATCCAGGCACAGGCCGTGCAGTCCGGGCGGTTGTCAGTCGGCCGCCTGTGCCTGGATTGCTTCGTCGTTCCTCCTCGCAATGACGGAGCTGACGGGCGGTTTTCAAGCGAATATGCCGCCCTGTCCGTCATTTCCCGTCCCGTCTTTGCGAACAGTGTTCCTCCGCCCCGTCATTGCGAGCGGAGCGAAGCAATCCAGGCACAGGCCGTGCAGTCCGGGCGGTTGTCAGTCGGCCGCCTGCGCCTGGATTGCTTCGCTTCGCTCGCTGGTGACGGGGCGGGGAGACGCTGCCCGCAATGGTTGGAGGGCTGGTCTGGGTATTATATCAAGTATTCATTTTACAAAAAAAACCGGAGCGCTGTTCCTTTTTTCATTTCGGACTTTATCAGTCGGGTAAACGTGAATCAGAGGTTGCTTTTTTACTTAATTGCTGAAAATAAGCATGATAACTTTTTTCAGGCCGTCATTTTACATGATTTCTGGCCATTTTACATGATTTCTGGCCATTTTACATGATTTCTGGCCAATTTATATGATTTCTGGCCATTTTATATGACTTGTGGCCAATTTATATGATTTCTGGCCAATTTATATGTTTTGTGGCCAATTTATATGTTTTCTGGCCATTTTACATGTTTTCTGGCCATTTTACATGTTTTCTGGCCGTTCGGAAAGTTGTGAGATAACTCCGCGGAGAAGTTGTGACCGGCAACCGTACCAAAGAATCTCACTCCCGAATCAATCAAACGGACAGGGGTATAATGTTAAAAACGTATTTTTTTTTTAATCAATCATTGTTTTTTTGAAATATGTGTTTATATTTGCGGCCGGAAACTCAAAAAGAGTTCATGAAAACGAGTAATAATATGAATATTTTTTCACCATCTCACATCACGGATAACTTTCATTCAAGCCTTTGGATGAGAGGTTTTGGCATGATTCTTGCAGAGAGAGAGAGAGAGAGAGAGAGAGAGAGATGGGCAGGCGTGTTTAAGCGCACGCGCACGCGCGAATAAAAATTGTTTTCAAAAAAATAAATATTCTCAAAGCCATCAGGTAATCCTTGAATTTTTATCCGGCGCTATACATTATATGTTAGTTCCGGCGTATGCTTCCGTGCACATTTCGTGTACGGACGTTTCCCCATATATAAAGTCCGGGGCGCCACTTCGCGTCTTCGGAGACACATCATATTCACAATTATAAACTTTTAAACGGAATGCCTATGAAGAAAAACAGAAATGAAACGCACAACAATCGGATTTATCTAAAATTATTAACAAATCAATTAACAAAAAATGTATGAACAGTAAAACGAAAAACATGTCATGCGGCACACAACGGCCGGCATGGCGACAAAAAATTTCAATGATTATGAAATGCATGCTGTTTCTGCTTCTGGCGGGAACGTATCCGGCAAAGGCGAACACGAACACGGTCGCAGCGGACGCATCCGCCGGACAACAGCAGCGCAAAACCCTGTCGGGTACGGTCGTCGACGCTTCCGGCGAGCTGATTATCGGCGCAAGTATAATAGAAAAGGGAACGACAAACGGCACGACAACCGGTATGGACGGGACGTTTTCATTGTCCGTATCGGAAAATGCCGTGTTGCAGGTTTCTTATATCGGATACCTGTCGCAGGAAATTGTCGCGGGTAACCGGACGAATATCGACATCGTGCTGAAGGAGGACGTGCAGAGCCTTGAAGAAGTGATTGTCGTCGGATATGGCGTTCAGCGGAAGGTGACGGCCACGGGTTCCGTCAGTAAAGTGGAAGGCGACGTGTTGAACAGGCTGAACGTCATCAACACGTCCAAATCCCTGCAGGGCGTGACGGCCGGCATCACGGTTGTCGACCGTGGCGGAGCGCCCGGTGCGGACGACCCTGAAATATTCCTGCGCGGCGTGGGCACGACGGGCACATCCACTCCCCTGATTCTGGTGGATGGAATCGAAATGAGCCTGAGCAAAATACCCGTTCAGGAAATTGAAAGCATCTCCATCCTGAAAGATGCGGCTTCGGCTTCCATTTACGGATCGCGGGCGGCGCACGGCGTCATCCTGGTTACTACGAAACGCGGCGCGGTCGGAAAAATGAAACTGTCGTACAACGGTTATGTCGGATTTCAGGATATCGCCAGCAGACCTAAACTGGTCACGGCCCGCGAATATATGGACCTGGTGAACGAGTCTCATACGAATCTGGGAAATGCGCCTATTTATTCGGAAGAAACGATTGCCAAAACCGTAGCAGGTACCGACCCGTATAATTATCCGTATACAAATTGGACGGACGAAGTCTACCAAAAAGATTACATCACCCAGCACAGCATTAATATTATGGGAGGTAACGAGGTCGGGCGTTACCTGATGCTGTTCGACTATCTGGATCAGCCCGGCGTGACGCCGAATACGGAATACGAACGGTACAATTACCGGATGAAAGCGGATGTGAATATCGGTAAAATGCTGCGGGTGAGCAGCGACCTGGCGTATATTCACGAAGACCGGCTATGGCCGACACAGTTGGGCGCCGCGCAGTACAGGGTGATCATAAAACCCACCACTCCGATCAGATATGAAAACGGGAATTACGCCCTGCAAGGCGAAGGCCATAATCCCGTTGCGTATACAGACACGGAAGTGACAGGGGAAAATATCTACCAGACGGATAATATCATCGGTCAGGTAAAAGCGGAACTGGAGCCTCTGAAGGATTTGGTACTCACCGGCGTGGTCGCATTGAACGGCTTTTTTAGCCGAAACAAAGTGCATAACAAGAATTACAAGTTTTACGATGCGAACGACAACTATGTGACTCAATGGAATGCAACCAACAGCGTGTATGATTCCCGCGACAACCGTTTTCAGATGACGCTGCGTTTCCTGGCTAATTACAGGAAGACTGTTGCCGAAGTGCACAGCCTGAATCTGCTGTATGGTATGGAACAGATATCCTACCGGAACTATTATTCCCGCGCCGAACGCCGCAATCTGATATCCGACGCTTTGCCCGATGTTTCTCTGGGGTCGGCCAGCAGTCAATATGCCGAGGGGAGACCTACGCTATGGGGCATCAACTCCTTTTTCGGACGCTTGAACTATGGGTATAGGGACAAATATCTGTTCGAGGCCAATATACGAACCGACGGTTCCTCGCGTTTCGCACAGGGCAATAAATGGGGCGTTTTCCCGTCCGTATCGGCCGGATGGCGACTGTCCGAAGAGGCGTTCCTCAAGGATGTGTCGTTTGTCAGCAATCTGAAATTGAGGGCGTCATGGGGACAGACAGGAAACGAGCGTATCGGCGAGTTCCTGTATTTGCCGCAGTACGGCACCCAAAATGTCATTATGAACGGACTCACCGTTTCCGGCGTCAGCCAGTCGCAGATGTCGAACCCGGACATTACCTGGGAAACTGTGGAACTGACGGATATCGGTCTGGACTTTTCTTTACTCAACAACAGCATATTCGGCGAACTGGAATACTATTCGAAAGATACGAAGGACATTCTCCTGAATCTGGCAATTCCTCAGTTTATCGGATTGAGCGCTCCTCCTCAGAATGCGGGCATCGTGCGCAATTCGGGCATCGAAGTCATGCTGGGGTATCGCAAGACGAAAGGCGAATTTACGTTTTCCGCTTCCGGGAATCTGGCTTATAACCGTAATCAATGGATCGACAGGGGAGGAAACGATGCGAATATCGACGGCTGGACAATTCAGAAAGAGGGCTCTCCCCTGAATGCATTTTATATCTATCAGTCCGACCGTCTGTTTGCCAACGAACAGGAATTGAATGATTACAAGGCAAAATACACATCCGATCCCAGAGGCATGTCGACTCTCAAGGCCGGGGATGTACGCCTGGTCGACGTCAATGGCGACAATACGATAGACCCCAACGACCGCCAAACCTATCATTCCAATATTCCAAAACTCACGTATGGCCTGACGCTTAATGCGGAATACAGGCATTTTGACCTGAACATGTTCTTCCAGGGTACCAGCGGCGCAAACCGGTTTTTCTATGGCGAATGGTACGAAGGCCCCAATTATGAAGCATTTACCGGGCTTCATTTCCGTGATCGCTGGACGATTGAAAACCAGAACGGAAACGCTTCCATTCCACGGCTGGAGGCGGGAAACAACCGGAATATGAGTACGTATAATACATTCTACCTGAAAGATGTGTCTTACATTCGTCTGAAAAATATTCAGTTAGGATACACGATTCCCGACGGTATTGCGGAGAGGATAAAGGTGGAAAGGGTGAGGCTGTATCTCTCAGGCTCTAACTTGCTTACATTTAGCGGACTTGACCAGGGTTTGGATCCGGAAGGACCCAGTGGACGGCCGAACATCTTCCCGCAGTTGAAAGTCGTTAATTTTGGCGTCAATATCGTTTTTTAGTTTAATTTTAAAGCATGACAATGATGAAAACATATAATAAATATTTTCTGTATGCGGTAACGCTTTTGAGCATATCGGTTTCCGGCATCTTATGCAGCTGCGAAGACAATATTAATCTTTCTGCCGAGGGAATCATCACCGCAGACGGTTATTATACCTCGCTCGATGATTTCGACAAGGCGCTGAATGCCTCGTATGTAAGACTGAACCAGGGCAATTACGACTTGTGGATTGACGGATCCAGCGATAACGGCCTGACGACCCACAGCTGGAATCGCGGGTATGATATTAGCCGCGGCATCGGAAATTCCTTTTCTTCTTTTCCGTCCGATAAATGGACTCAGGGATATATTTCCGTGCAAAAGGCAAACGGCATCGTCAACAATATCGACCTCTATGCGTGGCCGGGCGGCGCTTCCGACCCGACGCGCAATCAGGTGCTGGGAGAAGCAAAGGCATTAAGGTCTTATTTCTATCTGGATTTGGTATGTCTTTTCGGAAACATCCTTTTCTACGAAACCAATCCGGCTTCCGTACCCGAAAGTGAAACGGTTCCGCAGGTCGAGCCTAAAGTGGTTTTCGACTTTATCCTGAAAGATTTGGAAGAAGCCATTGCCGGCTTGCCCGATCAGCCAGCCAATAAATCGAAATTCGGCAAACCGGCCGCACGATTGCTGCGCGCCAGAGCGGCTGCGTATGCGGCGGGGTATCTGAATGACAAGTCCTATTTAAACATCACGCTGAGCGAAACGCAGGAACTGTTGAAGTCGGCGCCTGTGCTGGGCGATTTCGCTTCGCTGTTTGTCACGGGCAACGAAAATGTTCCCGAAGTGATGCTGGTCAAACGGTATACGCAGGAATCGACCAACGGCTGGAGCGACTGGTACAACAACTCCATTACCGGTTACTGCGTCACTACGCCGGTCAAGGCGCTGGTGGATGCATACGAATACATCGGCGAGGTAAATCCCAATCTGCCTTACGTGAACAAAGAACCGCGTTTCTACGCGACCATCTACGCCCCGGGTACGCTTTTGCGGGATAAATACTACAATACCATCCCGGATAACACGGTAGTCAGGGACGGAAAATACTATTTCGACCCGTCGAAAGACTATGGCGAATTTCAGGACAGGGAAATATTCGTGGGAGACGTTCTGGGCGAAGAAGGCGGCGGTGAATGGAACAAGACGCCGACCGGATTCAGCTACAAAAAGTATTTTGCGGAACCGGATGCAAGGCCCACCTGGAATTCGTTTATTGTTTTCCGTTTTGCCGAAGTTTACCTGCTCCGGGCGGAGGCGCTGGTCGAAACGGGTGGCAGTGAATCCGAAGCAAAGGAATTGATTAAGGCGCTTCGTGACCGTGCCGGGAATACCAACGATATGGATGCCGCCATCACGAACATTTATGGCGGAAGCCTGCTCAACCTGATTCGCAACGAACGGAGGGTTGAACTGGCGCAGGAGGGACTGCGTCTGTTCGATATCCGTCGCTGGAAAATTCTGCCGGACGTCATGAACAAGCCTGTGTACGGTATCGAATATCGCGATTTTTCCGGCGGAACGCCTGTCAGGAAGTATCTGATACCGGCCGGTCTGGCCGACGACGGAAGTCGTGTTCCCTATACCGAGAAAGATTACTGGTGGCCTGTCCCGCAAGCTGAAATCGACTTGAATAAAGGTCGTATCAAACAAAACAGTTCGTGGTAAACAGGATTTTTATTAACTTTGCCGGCGGTTGTTTTCGAGCATGCCGTCGACAAAGTTTTTATCATTTTAAATCTTCATATTATGGCAATACATTTGAAAAAAATTCTTATCATTCTCTCCTGTCTTCCCGCTTCTCTGTGTTTTGCGGACGATGCGGATAACCGCTGGGCTGTTAACCCGTCCGGCGGTATCACGTGGACGGTTGACGGGCGTCTTCCCCATTCGGACCACATCGAAATGAGCGGCGAACAGATTTCCGCCGTGCTGCGCTATGGCGTCGACCGGGACGGCGCGTTCCGGCTCGAACGGAGTTTCGTGTGGCCCATGCTGCGCACGGTTCCCAATGATACGCACGCCAGTCTGATGCGCCGGTTCGGCTGGAATGTGGTGGCCGACATGCTGCTTGTCAGCGGGAGGAGAATCGCGCCGGAAAAGGTGAAAAGCATTACGCTGGACGGCGTGATGACCGTCGTCAGCGAATTTGATTATCCGAAGAACGGGAGGCTGGAGTTGACGCGCCGGCTGTTTCCCTCGACCGTGAATGTCGCTTTTTGCGAGAAATACGTTTTGCGCAATGCGGGACAGACGCGGATGAACGTCGAAGTTCCCGACGCCCGTTCGGTGACGAAGACGGATGCGACGCAGGGCGTCGACGGCGAATATCTGGTGGAAGCATTTGTCGGCGGCGTGCCGGGGCGTTTTGTGGAGCCGGGCGATTCGGTTGTGTTTTATGCCGGTTATCAGGCCTGTAAAAACGGTGAAAAAAGCGTTGCGGTGGATGTTGAACGGGAACTGACGGAGCGGCGCGCCCTGATTGCCCTGCTGTGGGACCGGCTGGTACTGGACACGCCCGACAAAACCGTCGACCGGATGTTCGCCTTTGCCAAAATACGCGCCGCGGAAAGTATCTACAAAACGAAGGGCGGTTACATGCACGGTCCCGGAGGCGAATCCTACTATGCGGCTATCTGGGCGAACGATCAGGCGGAATACGTCAATCCCTTTTTCCCGTTCCTGGGGTACGGCAAAGGGAATCAGTCGGCGCTGAACGCTTTCCGTCACTTTGCCCGGTTCATGAACGATGCGTACAAACCCATCCCAAGCTCCATCATTGCGGAAGGCGCTGACATCTGGAACGGGGCGGGCGACCGCGGCGACGGCGCCATGATTGCATACGGAGCCGCCCGCTATGCGCTGGCGCGGGGCGACCGTCAGGAGGCGGAAGAACTGTGGCCGCTGATTGAATGGTGCCTGGAATATTGCCGCCGCCTCGTCAATGAGGACGGGGTCGTCACGTCCGATTCGGATGAGCTGGAGGGGCGTTTTCCTGCCGGGAAAGCCAACCTGTGCACGTCGTCGCTTTATTACGATGCGCTGCTGTCCGCCGTTTATCTTGGGAAAAGCCTCCGCAAACCGGCCTCCCTGCTGTCGGCGTATACCCGGCAGGCGGGAAATCTGCGCGCCGCTATCGACCGCTATTTCGGAGGAACGGTGGAGGGTTTCAATACCTATAAATATTACAGGGAAAACGACGTCCTGCGCTCCTGGATTTGTATCCCGCTGACGGTGGGGATTAACGACCGGAAGGACGAAACGGTCAGGGCGCTGTTTTCTCCCCGCCTGTGGACGGAAAACGGATTGCTGACGCAGGCCGGAAGCGAAACGTTCTGGGACCGTTCCACCCTGTATGCGCTGCGGGGCGTGTTTGCCTGCGGGGAAACAGAAAAGGCGGCGGATTATCTGAAATTCTACTCCGGCAGGCGGCTTCTGGGCGAGCATGTGCCCTACGCCATCGAAGCGTGGCCGGAAGGCAGCCAGCGTCATCTTTCCGCGGAGAGCGGACTGTACTGCCGGGTTATCACGGAAGGCCTTTTCGGCATCCGTCCCACCGGCTTGAATTCCTTTACAGTCACGCCCGGACTGCCGGAAGAATGGGACGAAATGTCCCTGCGGAACGTTTACGCATTCGGCAACACACCCTTTGATATAAAAATTTCCAGGCATCCGAAAGGCGTGAAGACGGAGATCTGTTCGGCGGGAAAACTAATCGAAACCCATACGGGCAAAAACGGGCAAACCGTAACCATTCATAAATTATCATCGAAATGAATAATACATACATTATAATATTATATGAATACATAAATCATCATCGAAAAATACATACATTATAATATATATGGATACTCAATATAATACCCAAACCCGCCCTCCATCCATTACGAGCGGCGTTTCCCTCCCCGTCATTGCGAGCATAGCGAAGCAATCCAGGTTGTCGCCTGTGCCTGGATTGCTTCGCTACGCTCGCAATGACGGAGAGGAGAAGACCGCAATGACGTGGGGAACGGCTATGCTTCCTTCACCGGTATAATATTGAGTAATATTATATCTGAAAAGATAAAGGATAGATTAAAGAAAACAAATATTATAATATATATGGATACTCAATATAATACCCAAACCAGCCCTCCAGCCATTACGAGCGGCATTTCCCTCCCCGTCATTGCGAGCATATCGAAGCAATCCCGGCACAGGCGACGACCTGGATTGCTTCGCTACGCTCGCAATGACGGAGAGAAGACCGCAATGACGTGGGGAACGGCTATGCTTCCTTCACAGGTATAATATTGAGTAATATTATATCTGAAAAGATAAAGAATAGATTAAAGAAAACAATATAAAAGAGAGGAGTTAGGAGATGAGAAAAAAAGAATATAAACCGGTTGCTAAAAATTTTGGAGATTCTTCGGAATATTTTTATGAATTTGGGGCTCAGGAAACAAACTGTGATAAACCGATGCCAAAGAAATTAGATGAACTTAATAACAGAATAGGACAAAGAGTTGCTCAAGAAGCATTAAGATTAAAAAACATTATAATAATCCTGCTCCTGTCCGGATGTCAGTTTGGAGCGTATGCGCAAAAAGGCCGGAGCGTCGAAAATTTTGACTTCGGCTGGAAATTTCATCTGGGGGACGTCCCGGAAGCCAAGGACGTCGTGTTTGACGATGCCGGCTGGCGCGACGTGCAGTTACCGCACGATTTCAGCATTGAGCAGACGCCGCAGAACAATGGCGGCGGCGCCAACGGATTTTTCCCCGGCGGCATCGGGTGGTACCGGAAAACATTCACGGCGCCCGGAAACTGTGCCGGGAAGAAAGTTTATATCTGCTTCGACGGCGTTTACCACCGCAGCGACGTGTGGCTGAACGGACAGCGCCTGGGCTTCCGTCCCTACGGTTATGTCGGGTTTGAGTACGACCTGACGCCACATCTTGCACCGGGCGGAAAGAACGTGCTGGTCGTGCGCGCCGACCATTCCAACGCGCCCTCTTCACGCTGGTACAGCGGCTCGGGGATTTACCGTCATGTCCGGCTGAAAGTGGTCGACCCCGTCCATGTCGACCAGTGGGGCGTATCCGTCACCACCCCGCAGATTTCACCGTCGGAAGGCGTCGTGCGGATTGAAACGGCCGTCCGGAACGATGCCGGGAGGATGCGGCAGGTAAGACTGATTACCGAAATATTCTCCGCAAAAGGCGAACGGGCGGGGACGGCTGTGCAGACCGTCGGCGTGGAAGCAAACAGTACGGGCGCCTTCAAACAGGACATCGTCGTGAAACAGCCCGTTCTGTGGAACCCGGACGCCCCGGCGCTTTATACGGTCGTGACGAAGATAAAAGCCGGTTCATCCACGGACGAAGTTAAAACAGTCTTCGGATTCCGCACCCTGCAATGGGACAGCGAAAAAGGTTTCTTCCTCAACGGAAAAAATATGAAACTGAAAGGCGTCAACCTGCATCAGGACGGCGGTATAGCCGTAGGCGCGGCTGTCCCGGAACGTGTCTGGGACATGCGGCTGAAACGGTTGAAGGACATGGGCTGCAATTTTATCCGTACCTCGCACAATCCGACCGCCCCCGAATTTCTTGATTTGTGCGACAGTATAGGATTGCTGGTACTCGACGAAGCTTTCGATAAATGGAAAGGCGGATGGTACGGCGAATATTATGACGAATGGTGGAAGGCCGACCTGCAGTCCATGCTTCAGCGCGACAGGAATCATCCTTCCGTTATTTTATGGGGCGTGGGCAATGAAGTGAACGAGCAGCGAACGCAGGAGGG
>JAIRYY010000204.1 GCA_031267485.1 Tannerella sp. | reverse complement strand
CAGAGTGGGACATTTTTTTTGCCGACAAACCCCACCCCCTTACACCCGCGACTGCGTGCGGGTTCGGGTACTCCCCTTATCAGGGAATACCATACTATTTTCTACTGCACAGGTACTGCTTTTTTCTTATTTTATTGCCGGGTTAAGTATATCACGGTTTCACTTCGACGGTAACGTCCGGATCATATCTGAATATTTTGATGACAGGCATTTCCAAATCCAGAATCGCTCTTAATTCCGGACTGATGTAGAGTTTTTCAATTTCATTGGACGTACAGTCAAAGCCGTCCATGTTTTTCAGATTGCTTATGTCCAGTTCGCCGGATATTCGGTTGTCATGGCAAAATAATGACGCCAGCCTGTCATTTCCTGAAATATCCAGTGTTTGCAGATCATTGTTTTCGCAGTACAGTTCGGTCAGTTTCGGGTTGTGGCTCGGATCCAGTTCCGTCAATCCGCAATGTCCGCAAAACAACCCGGCAAGCAATTCGTTTCTGCTGATATCCAAGCCTTCCCCGCTCAAATCGTTTCCATTGCAGTAGAGGTACACAAGTTTCCTGTTATTGCCGACATCAATGCCGGTCAGTTCGTTGATAGAGCAGTTGAACTCATGCAGTTCGGGGTTATGGCTTACGTCCAGGCTTTCCAGTTTATTGCCCGAACATGAAAAAGTCTTCAGCAAGGCATTGTTATCCACGTTTATCTCTTCCAGTTCGTTTTCGTCGCAAATCAACGTCTCCAGCTTTGTCAGCGTGCCGACCTCCAGGACGCCGACGCTGTTATTTCTGATATCCACATATTTCAAAGACGTATTCCGGCTGATATCAATGGAAGATATCAGGTTATCCCGGCATATCAGTTCCTCCAGAGATCTGAAATACTGAATACCGTCCAGCGATGATATAAGTTGCGACCGGCAATCCAGCCGGGTGATTTTTGATACTTCATCAGTGGATATCCGGTCATTCCCGTCGAGGTCGAAACCTCTTTCCAGGAGGAGGTTTTCGAATACGGGATCCTGGAAGTCGATCGTCACGCCCTCCTGTTCATTAACCGTGACAGTACATGCGGCGGATTTGTCGCCGGCCTGCGCCGTAACGGTCGCGGTTCCGGGCAGGACGGCCACCACGTTTCCGTCCCCGTCGACAGTGGCAATGTCGGGATGCAGGCTTGTCCACGTCACCGTCCGGTCGGTCGCATCGGCGGGCGTTACCGTTGCCGTTATCCGGACTGTTCCGCCCTCGGTCAGCGTCACTTCCGTCCGGTCAAGCACAATCTCCGTTACCGGGATATACGCCGGGGTTACGGTGATGACGCACGAATCCGAAATATCTTCATTTTCACCCGCCATCGCCACGACAGCCACGCGGCCTGCGGCAACCGCCCTGACCAGCCCGGTCGCCACGTCGACAGTCGCTATGCGGCTATCTTTACTGTACCATATCACCTCCCCGGATGTTGCATTGGAGGGCTCAATCCGGACGGACAGCCGGACGTCCTCCCCGATATCCATGGTGTGCGCCGACGGTTCGACATGGATGCCCGTCACTTTTACATACAGGGGAGAAACCGTCACCGCACACGCGACGGACTGTCCGCCGGCCGATGCCGTAATGTTTGCCGCGCCAACTCCGGCCGCCGTCACCAAACCGTCATTATCCACCGTGGCGACCTGCGTGTTGCCGCTTTTCCATTCAATCGCATGTTCGCTGCCGTCCGGTGCATAAACCGTAGCTTCCAGCCTCTCGGAATCGCCCATTGTCAGATTGAGAATCGTCTTACTCAGCGTAATGATGACATCGCCGGATGCGGGTGTCACCGTCACGTCGCATGTTGCCGACTCATCCCCCGCCCGGGCGACAATGACTGCGGATCCAAGTCCCACAGCTCTGACCACACCGCGGCTGTCGACAACCGCTATCTGTGTGTTCCGGCTTGACCAGGCGACCGTATCCGTCGTGTTACCGGGCGATACCGTCGCCTCCAGCCTTTCCTCCGCATTTTCCGCGAGGGAGATCGAAGTCCTGTTGAGTTCTATTTTCGTGGCGGGTATGCGCTGTGCGGTCACTGCGACATCGCACGTGGCGGAGAAATTCCCGCTTCCGGCCGTTATTTTAGCTGTCCCCACGGCAAGAGCCGCTACCGCGCCCCGGTCGTCAACCGTTGCCACTTCCACATTGTCGCTCGCCCACGTTATCGACCTGTCCGTGGCGTCAGCCGGCTGTACCGTCGCCGTCAAAGCGGAGGACGTTCCAACCACGAGGGTCAGTTTCTGCCGGTCAATCACAATGCCCTCCACCGCTATATTCCGGTCCGTCACCGTGACAGCGCACGAGACCGTTTTGCCATTCACCGATCTGGCCGTAACGACAGCCGTTCCGGGACTTATCGCTTCGACAACTCCGTCCGCAACGGTCGCCACATCATCGGCCGAACTGCTCCATGTCACCGTTTTGACGGCAGCATCGGCAGGAATGACCGTCACGGTCAGCGTTACGGATCCGCCCTCCGTCAAACTCACCGAAGCCTCATTCAGCGAGAGGCTTTCCACTTCAATGATAATCTCTTCGGGTACTTCTTCCGGGGAGCAGGAAGCGACGAGCATGACAACGAAAACCGCCATGCCGAAAACATACCGTTTACACCCTGCCACATCTGTTTTCATAACTATCTGTTTTTAATAAAAATATCACCCGCTCATTTTCTCTTCCGCGCCGGAATCATACCTCCATCCTCACGTCAAACTCAAACATTTCCGATGGCGTTGTCCTTTTCAGCGCCGTCAGGGAGACATCCTTCCCGACCCGTATCCCCTCCTGAAACAAACGCAGATCGACCGTTTTGTATGCAAGCTCCGGATGATTGTTGTCACGGCTAAGATGACACAGCCAGATATCCCGGAGTTTCGGCGAATAATTTGCAGCCAGAAACTCGGCCGCGTCACGGTTGCTCAAATGTCCCGTCATGCCCGACACGCGCTCTTTCAGGAAATCGGGGTATGAGCCTGACGACAGCATCTCCTCGTCGTAATTGGCCTCGAGAACCAGGTGGTTCGCCCTGCAGGCATATTTGCTCACCGTTTCCGTGATATGGCCTGCATCCGTCACGATGACAAACGTCTGGTCGCCATACGCGATCGAATAGCCCACATTGTCGCTGCTGTCGTGGGGGACGTCGAAAGCCGTAATGCTGAAATCGCGTATCATAAACGGCTTTTCTTTTTCGAGCACGCGCCGCGACCGGACGAGAACCTCCTCCACATAACGGCTTCTGCGTATTCCGGCATGAACCAGTTCCGTCGCATATACCGGGATATTCAACGATTCGCCAAGATATCCCGCCGATTTTATATGGTCGGCATGATCGTGCGTTATCAATACCGCCATTATTTTTTCAAATCCAAGACTATGCTCCCTGAGTGTTTTTTTTATCTGACGCACGCCGATGCCGGCATCGACAAGGATTCCGTAAGCAGATGTCCCAAGGTAATAGCAATTGCCGCTGCTACCGCTGGCCAGACTGAAAAAATATAACTTCTCCATCGTTCTATCCCTTTACTTTTTCCTCCAGAAGAGCCGCATTAATCACCTGCATGATGTCCGATGCATGAATGAAAGTCAATCCTTTCAGATATTCTTCCTTTATTTCGCCGATGTCCTTTCTGTTTTCATCCGACAGGATGATGTGTTTTATTCCGGCACGTTTGGCGGCCAGTATTTTTTCCTTGATGCCGCCCACGGGAAGGACTTTTCCGCGCAGCGTTATTTCGCCCGTCATGGCGAGGTTATTGCGTATTTTGCGTCTTGTGAAAGCGGAGACAAGCGAGGTGACCATTGTGATTCCGGCGCTCGGCCCGTCTTTGGGGATGGCGCCTTCGGGGACATGGATGTGTACGTTCCGGTCTTCAAACATGGCCTCGTCTATTCCAAGCGCGCCGGCATGGGAACGGACATATTCCATCGCAATGACCGCAGATTCTTTCATTACATCGCCCAGATTGCCCGTCACGGTAAGATTCTGCCCCTTGCACCGGCTCAGGCTCGTTTCGACGAAAAGGATTTCCCCGCCGACGGCCGTCCAGGCCAGTCCGGTTACCACGCCGGCGTATTCGTTTCCCTGATACCGGTCGGGGCTGTATTCTTCGGCGCCAAGATATTCGCGGACGAGCGCCGTTGTGATGACCGGCGGTATCGCCGTTCCGTCGACGTCGGCAATCCTGCGCGCTACCTTGCGCATCACTTTCGCTATTTTTTTCTCCAGTTCGCGCACTCCGCTTTCGCGCGTGTACGAATCAATGATGAGGCGTACGGCCTGTTTGTCGAATTTTATTTCCCCGTCCGGAATCCCGTGCGCATCCATTTGCTTCGGAATAAGATGCTTCAATGCTATCTGCATTTTTTCCTCGGCAATATATCCGCTTACTTCAATGAGTTCCATTCGGTCCAGCAACGGCTGCGAAATCGTATTCAGGCTGTTTGCCGTAGCGATAAACAGGACTTTGCTCAAGTCGTAGTCAATATCCAGATAGTTATCGTGGAAATGTTCGTTTTGCTCCGGGTCGAGCACCTCCAGCAATGCGGATGCGGGATCGCCCTTGAAATCGTTGCCGACCTTGTCTATCTCGTCGAGGACAAAAACGGGATTGGATGTCGCCGCTTTCCGTATATTCTCGATGACGCGTCCGGCCATTGCGCCTATATACGTGCGCCTGTGACCGCGCACCTCCGCCTCGTCGTGAAGTCCGCCCAGCGACATGCGCACGTATTTCCGGTTCAGCGCCTCGGCAACGGATTTGCCCAGCGAGGTCTTGCCCACTCCCGGAGGGCCGTACAGGCAGATGATCGGTGAACGCAGGTTCTGCTTCAGTTTAAGTACGGCCAGATGTTCGATGATACGTTCCTTCACCTTATCCATTCCGTAATGGTCGCGGTTCAATATCCGCCCGGCGCGCTTCAGGTTGAAATTATCCCTGCTGCATTCGCTCCACGGCAGGCTCATGATTGTCTGCGCGTACTGCATCTGCACGGAATAGTCCGGCGACTGCGGATTGAGGCGCTCAAGTTTGACGATTTCCTTTTCGAATATTTCGCCGACCTCTTTCGTCCATTTCTTCTTTTTAGCCTTTTCGCGCAGTTCGCCTATCTCTATGTCATTGATATTGTCGCTTCCGAGTTCTTTCTGTATCGCTTTTATCTGCTGCTGCAGGAAATATTCCTTCTGCTGCCTGTTTATGTCCTCGTGCGTTTTCATCTGTATGGATGCTTTCAGCTCTATCAGCTGATATTCGCGATTCAGGATGAAGAGCAGACGGTAGGCGCGGTCTTTCAGGTCGTTTATCGCCAGAAGTTCCTGTTTCACGTCCGCTTCCATAATAATATTGCACGATGAGAAATTAATCAGGTACAGGATATTCTGATTGTTGCGTATGGAAAAAATCAAGTCGCGCGGGGGATCCATGGTCGACGAGAGCATCTTGACCGTAAGATCCTTTATGGTCGAGGCCAGCGCTTCCAGCTCGCGGTCCTGCTTTTTGGGGCGGGTATCTTCCAGCTGTTCGATTTTGCCGGTAAGATACGGATCCGTTCCCACAATCGCTTTCAGTGAAAAGCGTTTCCGGCCCTGCAGGATGACGGTCGTCGTACCGTCCGGCATCTCAAGCACGCGCATAATCTCCGCGATCACCCCGACTCCATACAAATCCTCCTGCCCCGGCTCATCAATGGCCGGGTCTTTCTGGCAGCAGACGCCTATAAATTTTTTCTTTTTAACGGCATCCCGAATCAGGCGCATCGACTTGACCCTGCCGGCAATGACGGGCATTGCCACGCCGGGAAAAAGAACCATGTTCCGCAGAGGCAGTATCGGCAGCGTACTTCCGACTTTTTCCACACCCTCGGAAAAATCCTCATCCCTGTCACATTCCATCAGGATCGGCACCGCCACGATCGTTTCGTCCATATCTTCAAGTGATTGCTGTGCGTATATTCTAACCGTATGTTTTTTGTCCATATACAATAATATTATCTGAAAAGAGGTGCAAAGATAGTGTAAACCGGGGAGGAATACAAAATATATCCGTTTATTTTCAGTGCGCCGCACCGAAATCGGGTACATTCCAAATTATCGCACGTTATTGTCTTATTGCCGCATCGCGACGGAACAATACCGAAAATGACCTGCGCGCGGGGGCGGAGGCCGTTTCCGCGCGCAGGGAATGTCCGTGGAAAAACGTTCCACATAAGGTTCCGTACATAAATGACTGCATCTCCGTAAAGTCGGCAGGCGCGGAAGTTACCGGTAATTTGTCGTTGCCGGACTTGCGTATGAAAACACAGGATGTGAAATCCGGCATTTCCAGCCGGTTTTGCCTTTCGTACTTAAGTACGAATCATTTTTAAGGTTGATTTTGCGTCGAGGGTAATTACCCTTTTCATTTTTCAAGTTGATTTTGCGTCGAGGGTAATTACCCTTTTCATTTTTCAGATTGATTTTGCGTCGAGGGTAATTACCCTTTTCATTTTTCAGTTTGATTTTGCGTCGAGGGTAATTACCCTTTTCATTTTTAAAATTTATATAGAGTCGAGGGTAATAACCCTTTTCATATTTCATATTT
>JAIRYY010000193.1 GCA_031267485.1 Tannerella sp. | reverse complement strand
CCAGAGGTTCCTACAATTCCATTCGCGGCCGGATAGCAACATCGTGGAAAAAGGAAAACGGAACGTTCATCCTCCGGGTGGAAATCCCCGCCAACACGACGGCAACCGTCATCCTGCCGGCAGACCGGCCGGAAAGCGTCACCGTCAACGCCCGTCCGCTCAAGTCTTCCGCCCCCGTTCCCCCGCCCTCTGACAGCGGCGAACTCGCCGTCGAACTCGGCTCCGGGACGTATGAGCTGGTAATGCCAGCGATAGATTAAGTAACGTGAAATAAATAATATATAAAGGTAATAAGGATTCGTCTAAAAATATAATGATACATTTGCCGAATACATGACTGTCTCGGAAGTCGTATTTCTTCGTCATTGCGAGGGCACAGCCCGAAGCAATCCAGGCACAGGCGACGACCCGGATTGCTTCCTGCTTCGTCCCTCGCCGTTCGCTGGTGACGGGGGCCCGGCTTTTCAGACATACCTCAGGTCGTTTATCGGGCTTCCCGGGCAGTTTCGTATCGTTCGTACTTTTGACGTGTGCGAAATATAAAAAAACAAAAAAAGGAGCTGTTTTCTTTTCAAATCTCCCCGGATAGTGTAGTTTTGCACCCGATGACATAAATAAAAAATCTAAATCACTAATTATGAAAATGAACAGATTCTTGTTACTTTTTTTATCTGCATGTTTTGTTTTTCCGCTGCAGGCGCAGCGGACTTCACTTTCGCTGCCGCCGGAAAAGGCGGACTGGTTCCGCGAAGCCAGGTTCGGCATGTTCGTTCACTTCGGGCTGTATTCCCTGCTGGAGGGGAGCTATAACGGACACACGATGCCTGATGCCGCGTTTGCCCACGGGCAAAGCTGGTATGCGGAATGGATACGGATGCGGCTGGAAGTGCCGGGCGACGAATACCGCCGACTGGCGGAGAACTTCAATCCGGTGGCTTTCGATGCCGACGAATGGATACGGGAGGCGAAAAATGCCGGCATGCGGTATTTCGTGATAACGTCCAAGCATCATGACGGCTTTGCCCTGTGGGATTCGAAAGTGTCGGACTTTAACATCATGAACACGCCTTACCGGAAAGATCTTCTCGCCGAACTCGTCGCCGCCTGCAAAAAGCACGGGATGAAGTACGGATTTTATTATTCGCACTGGCAGGATTGGGAATATCCGGGCGGAGCCATGCCGGAATGGTATCCCGACACGCCCGACGACGAGTTCGAGTCGTACTGGCAGAAGAAAAGTCTGCCGCAGGTCAGGGAGCTTGTTTCGATGTTCGACCCCGATCTGCTTTGGTTCGACACGTGGGACTGGAAAACGCACATCACGGATAAACGTCGCGACGAATTGATTGCGCTTGTCCGCAGCCTGAGTCCGAAATGCCTGATTAACGGACGCATTTCATACCTTAGTCCGGGTGAAAACATTGATTTCCTGGAGATGCACGACAACCAGTACCCCGAGGGGATTCTGGAAAAACCGTGGCAGACGCCCGCAACGATGGTTCATTCGTGGGGGTGGCACGCGAAAGACTACAACTGGAAAACGGCGCAACAGATGATCGGCTATCTCGCGGGCAACGCGTCGAAAGGCGGGAACTACCTGCTCAACGTCGGCCCGAAACCCGACGGCAGCTTCCCCGTCCCGGCCATACGCCGCCTGCGTGAGATAGGCGCATGGATGCTTTCGAACAGCGAATCTGTCTACGGAACGGAGCCGGTTAAGGAAATAAGCCCGGCGGAGGGCGTCTTTTTTGCACGGAAAACGGAGGATGGAAAAGCGGTCATCTACGTCTTCATGAGCCGCTATGCGGAAACGATTGCATTGCCGTTCGGCCCGGACGGAATATCATCGTGCACCGTGCTCGAATCCGGGATGCCGCTGACGGTCAAACCCTCGGCGGCCGGCATTGAGATACATGTACCCGGACAGTTCGAGAACGACAGCGCCGTGCAGGTTTTCAAACTCACGTTAAAGCAATGACTAATGATTAATCATTGATCATTAACAATTAACCACTAATCATTAATCACTAATCACTAAAACTCAGGGAATGTTTGCCGGCTTCCAGTTTTATGATTCGTTCTCCCTTAATGTTTTCGGGAAGGTGGAGTGTGGCGGTTGTGTTTGCAGGGATCTCGACGCTGTAGCGGATCTTTTTCCGTTTTCTTTCCCAGCTCGAAACGATTGTCCCGTAGGGGGAGTTGTGGGTGGACTCGAAGCTGTCCGGTCCGTTTACGAAATTGGGGCGCAGGATGATGTGCTTGAAGCCGGGCTGTTCCGGGTCGGGATAGATGCCGCCCAGACCTTTGAAGAACCAGCCTCCTATTTCGCCGAACATCATGTGGTTGTCCGATATGTCGCGTTTGGCGTCCAGGTCCCAGTTTTCGAGCAGCGTGGTGGCTCCGTTCACGATCCACCAGCCCCACGAGGGATATTTGTCCTGAATGGCCACGCGGTAGGCCGTTTCGGCATGTCCGTTCCGGCTCAGCGCGTTCAGTAGCGCCTTTGCGCCCAGTACGCCCACGTCGAGGTGGAAGCCTGCCGTCCGCACGCTGGCGGCGAGATTGCCGGCCACTTTCCGTACCATATCGTCCGGCACGACGCCCCAGTGGAGGGGCACGCTCAGTTCCGTCTGGCTTCCGCCGGCGTAAAGACCCGTTTCGCGGTTGAGGAACTTGGCGTTGATGGCGTCTTTTATTTTTTCGGCAAGCGCGGAATAGTAGGCCTGGTCGCCCGGACGGTTAAACAGGCCGGCCGCCTGCGCCAGAATCTTCGTATCCACATAGAAATAGACGGACGAGGTGAGTTCCCGGTCGGAGCGCGACCGCACCGGCACCCAGTCGCCGCGTCCCCAGGAGGTGAGATGCGCGGGACTCATGCGGTCGACGTGGTTGACGTAGCTTTTGATATTTTCGTAGCAGTCCGCAAGCAGTTTGCTGTCGCCGTAGAACATGTAAATCTCCCACGGGATGATGGCGATCGTGCTCGTCCAGTCCAGTCCGTTATCCGTGCCGTAGCCCCATCCTCCGGTCGGGATGATGTCGGGAAGCACGCCGTTTGGCTGCTGTTCGTCCCGGTGGTCTGCCAGCCATTTCTCGTAGACGGTTATCGCGTCAAAATTGTACAGCGCCGTTTCCACGGCGAAATGGCCGTCGCCCGTCCAGCCGTTTTTCTCGCGCTGCGGACAGTCGGTCGGATAGCCCATCAGGTTCGACAGATAGGCATTGTTCGTTGCGCGCCACAGCCGCTCTATCAGCGGTTCGGAGGCTTTGACCGTACCCGCGGGCGGGACGTCGCTGTGCATGAAAAAGGCGGTGAGGCTGTTGATGTCCAGCGTCAGCGGCCGGCTGGAAGTCACTTCGGCATAGCGGAAGCCCTTGTAGTTGAATTTCGCCATAAATTCGTCCTCCCTCTTCCCGCTCAGGATGAGGATGTCCGTCTGGAACGGGTCTGTCGCGCCGTCGCCGCGGAAGTAGACGTCGATGTTCGACATGTCGACGCGTCCGTTGGCATGCAGGCGTTCGCCGTGTTTGATCCTGACGGTGACGCCGGCATCGCCCGATGCTCTGATCCGCGTGACGCCGGCAATGTTCTGCCCGAAGTCAAACAGGTAAGTGGTATCGTCCAGCCGTTTGACCGTCCGGGCGGGCAGCGTGTCCACGTTCCGGATGGGATGCAGCTGCTGCGCCGCGACGACGTCCGAGGGGGCCGACCGGTAGGTGGCGCGCTTCCACTGCGAATCGTCGAAAGCGGGACGGTCCCAGCCGTCCTGTTCGAGGCGGGCGTCGTAGTGTTCCGCCGTGTAGATGCTGTTGAAGACGACCGGCCCGGAGGATGTTTTCCAGTCCGTTCCCGTGCCGATGGTTTCGACGCGTCCGTCCGTGTACGTGATTCTGAGGTCGAGGCAGAAAGCGGGTCGGTCGCGCCAGGGCGCCCGGTGAAAATCCCAGACGGCCATGGACTGGTGAGTGTACCAGCCGTTTCCCAGCAGTACGCCGATGGCGTTGTCGCCGTTCTGCAGCTGCGCGGTAACGTCGTAGGCGACGTACAGAATCCGGCGGTCGAAGCGGGTATAGACGGGGTCGAGCCGGTGGTCTCCCGTTTTTCCGCCGTTGATGTAAAGTTCGTACAGGCCGGCGGCGGCGATGTATGCCCGTGCGGATTTCACGGCGCCTCCGATTTTAAATTCCCTGCGGAAATAAGGCGCCGGGCGGTAATTTTCGTCGTTCCGGTCCGATATCCACGCGCCCTGCCAGTTCCGCACGTTCATCATGCCCGTTTCGAACGCGCTTACGGGGGATGAACTCCGGGCGCCGTCGCGGTCGAGGATGCTGACTTTCCAGTAGTAGCGCGTGAAAGGCTCCAGGGCGTGACCGGCGTATGTCGCCATGATCGCATCGGAGCGCTGCAGCTGGGTGTCCCACATATCGCCCCGTTCTCCGGCCACTTCCGCCGAATCGGTTCCGACAACGAGCCGGTACGCCGTCTGCCGCGCGCCGGTGCGGCTGTCGTCGAGCATCCACGACAGGCGGGGGTTCGGCGTGTCTATTCCCAGGGGAGCGGGGAGGTGTTCGCAACGGATATTTTCTACTTTACACGGGGACTGGCTGTCCTGACTGTAGGCCTGGTTCAGGGATAAAATGCCGGCGAGGGCAATCAGAGGTATTCTCATGGGGTTCATGCTGAAATTCTTTTAATAACAGGTGGCAAAGGTATTCCGCCGGCCGGAAGATTTCATACGAAAAATGATTTTAAATTTTCCATAAATGACAGTTTGCGGCGGAAGCGCACGTTTTTTCCGTACTTTTGCGGCCAAATGAAGACGAACGGTACAACAGTCAGGGCGCATCTTGCGCTGCTGCTGGCGGGAAGCATGTGGGGGCTGATGTCCCCTGTCGGGAAACTCGCGATGGACGCGGGAATCAGCGGTCTGTCGCTGGCTTTCATGCGTATAGCCGGAGCGGCGGCGTGTTTCTGGCTGGCCTCGCTGTTTGCGCCGCGGGAGAGGGTCGGCCGGCGCGATCTGCTGCTGCTGTTTTTCGCGGGGCTGCTGGGCGTCGTTTTCAACCAGGGGCTGTTCATCATCGGGCTGTCGCTCACGTCTCCGGTGGATTCGACCGTCATCACGACCTCGCTGCCGATCATCACCATGCTGCTGGCGGCCGCGTTCATGAAAGAGCCGGTAACGCCGGTGAAGGTCACGGGCGTTGTCATGGGAGCGGCGGGCGCCCTGATCCTCGTGCTGGGCAATCGCGGAGGGGCGGAAATATCGGGGAATGTCTGGGGCGATATCCTGTGCCTGACGGCGCAGATCAGTTTCGCCTGCTACCTGACCGTCTTCAAGAGCCTGATACTGCGCTACCATACTTTTACGCTGATGAAATGGATGTTTCTGTGGGCGACGGTCTGTTTCCTGCCCTTCTCGTTCCACGACCTGTCGGACGTGCTTTCCCGGACGTTCCCGCTCCAGGTATGGCTGGAGGTGGCGTACGTCGTCCTGTGCGGGACTTTCCTTGCTTACATACTGATACTTTCCGGACAGCGGACGCTCCGTCCCACCATCGTGAGCATGTACAATTACGCCCAGCCCGTCGTGGGGACATGCGTCTCCGTCCTCATCGGAATCGGGACGTTCGGCTGGATAAAGGCTTTCGCCTCCGTCCTGATTTTTACCGGCGTGTACGTGGTGACACGAAGCCGGTCACGCGGGAGTGGTTAATGATTAATGATTAATGGTTAGTGATTAATGGTTAATGACCAATGATTAATGACCAATGTAGGGGCGCCCCTTGTGGGCGCCCTCGCAGATGACGGATGGCGGTAATTATCCGACAATACACGGGATGGGCATGTTTGCTGGCGCGGACTTGCAGTCCGTGCCGACTCATGTTCGATAAAACGGAGAGAGAAATAACTTATCCCTCCGTTTTGTGAGTTGTGCATGGTTAATATTTTTCTTAATTCTTACAGGTAAACAGTGCGCAGGCATGGGGACGAAGGCTGACTGGCAGCGTTCCGTCCGTAGCGGTTGAGGTTTCTCCTGTCCACAGGTTGCGCACTTCACATTTCCCGTTGATTCCGATGTCCTGCAGACTGATTGTTATGTCTGTCGGTTCGGGTGCATTCCAAAATGTCGGATATCGTATATTTTTTCTCATATAAAAAAGTTTTTTTTTCATATCACGTACTTGAAAATCCGGAATCTTCATATACCTTTGTATTTCAAAAAATAAAAGGATAAAGATGAAAAATAAAGAATCGTTCATAGAGAAAGCCTCGCAATTA
>JAIRYY010000172.1 GCA_031267485.1 Tannerella sp. | reverse complement strand
GGAGATTCACGTCACCCGTTTCCCGTACAATGATTTCCTGTTTCAGGATTACGGTTCCGGGGATGATGCGCAATGATTTCCCGGCGCAGGAACTCCCGGTCGATATGCGTGTAAATCTCGGTCGTCGTAATGCTCTCGTGCCCGAGCATCATCTGTATCGCGCGCAGGTTGGCGCCGCCTTCGAGCAGATGCGTGGCGAACGCGTGGCGCATCGTGTGCGGGCTTATATTTTTGCTGATACCGGCAATCTGCGCCTGCTCCTTCACGATATGGAAAATCATCACGCGGGTCAGTCCCGCGCCGCGCCGGTTCAGGAAAAGCGTATCTTCAAACCCTTTCTTTACTTTCACGTTGCGGCGGTCGACGAGGTAGTTCCGTATTTCGTGAATCGCCATCGGAGAGATGGGGACGAGCCGCTGCTTGTCGCCTTTCCCCCGGACGATGATGAACTGTTCGTCGAAATAAACGTTTGAATACTGCAGCGTAATCAGTTCCGACACGCGCAGCCCGCAACTGTAAAGCACTTCCAGCATCGCGCGGTTACGCTGCCCTTCGGCTTTCGACAGGTCGACGGAGTTGACGAGGCTGTTCACCTCGTTCACGGTAAGTACTTCGGGCAGTTTCTGTCCGGTTTTGGGGCTTTCCAGCAGTTCGCTGGGGTCGACTTCGAGATACTCCTCCGCCATCAGGAAACGGTAAAACGACTTGATGCCGGAAATGATGCGCGCCAGCGAACGGGCGGAGAGGCCGAGGTCGTACAGCTGGGCAATGAACTGCTGCAGGTCGTTGTAGGTAAGGCTCAAAATATTCAGTCCCGGCTCGCTGCCGACGAAACGGACGAGCTTGTTCAGATCGTCCGCGTAAGCCTCCTCCGTATTCTCGGACAGCCCCTTTTCCAGGCGCAGGTACGCCGTGTACTTATCCATAATATCCGTTTCTTTTTGTGCCATGTACGTCATATATTAAAAAAAATACTACCTTTGCGGCTCGCCGTACGTTCTTTCCGGGAACGTTTTACGGCGCAAATATATGAAAAAGATTGAGGTTTTTTAATTGAAAACATGCAGGAAGTATGAAAAAGAAGATACAAATCATCAACGGCCCTAACCTGAATCTGTTAGGCAAGCGCGAACCGGCGGTCTACGGTTCGCAGGATTTCGATGCATACCTTGAACGCTTGCGTTCCCTTTTCCCCGGAGACGATCTCCGGTATTTCCAGAGCAATTCCGAAGGCGCCCTGATCGACATGATTCACGAAGCCGGTTTCGCGGCAGACGGCATCATCCTGAACGCCGGCGCCTACACGCACACCTCCGTAGCGCTGCACGACGCTATCAAGGCCGTCGACGCTCCCGTCATCGAAGTACACATCTCGAACGTCCATGCACGCGAGGAATTTCGCCACAGGTCAATGATTTCGGCCGCCTGCAAAGGCGTGATAGCAGGCTTTGGCCTCGATTCGTACAGGCTGGCCG
The DNA here is from genome assembly GCA_031267485.1 of Tannerella sp. GTDB lineage: Bacteria > Bacteroidota > Bacteroidia > Bacteroidales > Tannerellaceae > Tannerella. The sequence continues at coordinate 9,347 of JAIRYY010000172.1, read as the reverse complement.
TAGAAGCGCTGAAAAACGTGGAAGAATGAATTTAATATGAATAATACCCAAACCAGCCTTCCAGCCATTGCGGGCGGCGCCCCCCTCCCCGTCGTGGCATCCTCCCTCCCCGTCGTTGCATCCTCCCTCCCCGTCATTGCGAGCGTAGCGAAGCAATCCGGGCACAGGCGGCAACCTGGATTGCTCCGCTATGCTCGCAATGGCTGGAGGGCTGGTTTGGGTATTATACTTCACGCGAGATATTTTTGTGCATTGTATTTCTCCCGTCATTCCTGTGTTGCGAGTTCATTGATTTTTTATCCGGAGCCATCCATCATTGTGACAGTAAACTCGCACCCGTTCCGGGGAGCCGTCCCCTGTTGGGGAAATCGTCCCGTAACTTACGGGGAACTTTCCCCTGTTGGGGAAAACGTCCCGCAACTTACGGGGAACTTTCCCCTGTTGGGGAAAACGTCCCGCAACTTACGGGGAACTTTCCCCAGTTGGGGAAAACGTCCCGCAACTTACGGGGAACTTTCCCCAGTTGGGGAAACTGTCCCGAAACTTCCGGGGAACTTTCCCCTGTTGGGGAAACTGTCCCGAAACTTCCGGGGAGCCGTCCCCAGCTGAAAACTTCCGCCCGCTCCCGTCATGACGGGGAGGGAGGCCGCAATGAAAAGCAATGCACAAAACCTTGCCGAGCTCAGTATAAATTGAGTATTCATTTTTAATTATTGTAATATGCTGAAACATACAAAAATCGTTGCAACAATATCGGATCAACGCTGTGAGGTGGAATTTATCGACCGGCTCTATAAGGCGGGAATGAACGTGGCGCGCCTCAATACGGCGCATCTGCAGGAGGAAGGACTGGCGCGCATCGTAAACAACATACGCACGGTATCCGACCGCATCGGGATTCTGATCGACACGAAAGGCCCCGAAGTGCGGACGACAACGGCGCGCGAACCGGTAGACTTCAAGACCGGCGACCGGGTCAGGATGACGGGCGATCCCGCCGGCGAAACAACGCGCGACTGCATCCATGTCTCGTACGAAAACTTTGTCAACGACCTGGAACCGGGCAGCGACATACTGATCGACGACGGCGATCTCGAACTGCGGGTGATCGAGAAAACGGAGGACTTCCTGCTCTGTGAAGCGCAGAACGAAGCCACGCTCGGAAGCCGCAAAAGCGTGAACGTCCCCGGCGTCCGCATCAATCTCCCGTCGCTGACGGACCGCGATCGCGCCAATATCGAATGGGCTATCCGGAACAAACTGGACTTTATCGCCCACTCCTTTGTGCGTACCGGGCAGGACGTGCTTGACATCCAGCATATCCTGGACGCCGGCGGAAGCCCGATAAAAATCATCGCCAAGATCGAAAACCAGGAGGGCGTCGACAACATAGACGAGATACTGAAAGTGGCTTACGGGATTATGGTCGCCCGCGGCGACCTGGGAATAGAAGTGCCCGCCGAAAAAATACCGGGACTGCAGCGCATCCTGATACGCAAGTGCGTGGAAGCGAAGAAACCTGTGATTGTCGCCACGCAGATGCTGCATACGATGATAAAGAATCCACGTCCCACGAGGGCGGAAGTGACGGACATCGCCAACGCGATTTATTACCGCACGGACGCCCTGATGCTGAGCGGCGAGACGGCCTACGGGAAATATCCGGTGGAAGCCGTGCAGACCATGACCAAAATCATTGCCGAAGCCGAAAAAACAAAACTGTCCGCCAACGACATTCGCGTTCCCATAACGGGCGATGACCTGGACGTGACGTCTTTCCTCGCCAAACAGGCCGTCAAGTCGTCGTCCAAACTGAACGTGCGGGCGATTATTTCGGACAGCATGACGGGACGGACGGCGCGTTACCTGGCCGCTTTCCGCGGCAGGGCTACCGTTTTCGCGATATGCTACCGGCAGGAAACGATGCGCATGCTGGCGCTCTCGTACGGCGTGTGGGCGGTCTACCAGCCGTGGCTCAAAAGCCGCCGCAGCTATTATTATGAAGCCTTGCGCCAGCTTATCGAAAGCGGCAAGATTACGGAAAAAGACCGGGTGGCCTATCTGAGCGGCAGCTTCGGCGAAGGCGGAGGAACGACGTTCCTTGAGATAAACGATGTGGAACGCGTCCTGAATGCGGGAGACCGCTACCAGTTACCCACGTTCGGCGAATAACCTGCCCGGAGATGAAAACGGTTGAAGACTACATACTCGAACATATCGACGGGGAAAGTGCGCTGCTGGCCGCGCTGAATCGCGACGCTCACGTGAAACTGCTTTATCCGCGCATGATTGCGGGACATTTGCAGGGACGCCTGCTGAAAATGTTTTGCCGCATGATGCGTCCCGCCAGGATTCTCGAGATAGGAACATACACCGGATATGCCACGATTTGCATGGCGGAGGGCCTTGCCGACGGCGCGCTGGTCTATACCGTCGAAATAAACGACGAGATGCAGCCGTTCACAGCCCCTTACCTGGAAAAATCTCCGCACAGGGATAAGATTCGCATGTTCTGGGGAGATATTGAAGCCTTGTTTCCCACATTCGACGAGACATTCGATATGGTATACATAGACGCCGACAAGCGCGACTACTGCAAGTATTACGACCTGGTCTTCCCCCGCCTGAAACCGGGCGCCCTGATTCTGGCCGACAATACGTTATGGTCGGGAAAGGTCGTGGAGGAACGCCCGTCCGCATCCGACCGGCAGACGCAGGGCATCCTGGCGTTCAATGAGAAAATAAGGAACGACGGCCGCGTGGAAAAGGTCATTATCCCCGTCCGCGACGGCCTGACGATGATTTGGAAAAAATAAATGATAAAAGGAACAGTATATGGAAAAAGCGAGATTGAATAAAATAGAACGCCTGCTGCAAAAGGAACTTAGCGAACTTTTCCGCCGGCAGACGGCGCTCATGCGGGGTACGCTTGTCACGGTCAGCAGGGTGCGCGTAAGTCCCGACCTTGGCGTGGCAAAGGCTTACCTGAGTATCTTCCCTTCCGAAAAAGGAAATGAACTGCTCGAACTGATAGAAAAAAATAAAAAAACACTGCGTTACGACCTGGGGCAGATTGTCCGCATGCAACTGCGCAGGATTCCCGAACTTGTGTTTTATCTTGACGATTCCCTTGACTATGTAGATAATATAGACAAACTGCTGAAAAGTTGAATTTAGCCTTTTACATAGCGCGGAGATACCTGTTTGCGAAGAAATCGCATAATGCCATAAATATTATTTCAACGGTATCGGTCTGTGGCGTTGTTGTCGCAACGATTGCCATGGTCTGTACGCTATCGGTTTTCAACGGATTCAAGGGATTAACATCCACGCTTTTCAGCCTTTTCGACCCGGATTTGAAAATAACGCCGGCGGAGGGCAAGGTCTTTGACCCGACCACGCCCGAAATGAAACGGATATGCAAACTTCCGGAGATTCAGCTTGTTTGCGAGACGCTCCAGGAGAACGCGCTCGTACGCTACGGCAACCGCCAGAGCATCGCCGTACTCAAGGGCGTCAGTGCGGATTTCAACCGGCTGGTGCCGATTGATACGGCCATTATAGACGGGCGTTTTCTGTTGAGCGAGGGTGAGTTCCATTATGCCGTACTGGGTATCGGCCTGACTTCCACGCTCGGTGTGAATGTGGCCTTTTCGCATCCGCTGGAAATCTATATGCCGAAACGGACCGGAACGGTCAACATGGCAAATCCTGCGGCTTCTTTTCTCCTGGAATACGTTTACATCGGAGGCGTGCATCATATCAATCAGCCGCTTTATGACGATGGTTTCATGCTTGTCTCCATCGACCTCATGCGTTCGATGCTGGATTACGACCGGGAAGTGACCGCGCTTGAGCTTAAACTTGCGCCGGGCGCCGACGTATCTTCCGTCAAGAAAAAAATCTCGCAGCTGGCGGGCGAGAAGTTCATTGTCCGGGACCGCTACGAGCAGCAGGAGCTATCTTTTAACATGATACAAATTGAAAAATGGGTATCCTACCTGATGCTTTGCTTTATCCTGATGCTGGCGCTGTTCAATGTCCTGGGTTCGCTCGCCATCCTGATGATAGAAAAAGAAGCGGACGTAGCCAAACTGCGCACGATGGGCGCGGACAACCGGCTTGTGAACCGGATATTTCTTTTCGAGGGCTGGATGATTTCCCTCCTGGGAGCCGCCATAGGTGTGATTGCGGGCATTTTACTGTGCTTTCTGCAGCAGCGTTTCGGATTCATTACCCTGGGCGAAGCGGCCGGCGCATTTATCATTGACGCATATCCTGTCGAGGTGGAATGGGCGGATGTGCTGATTGTTTTCATAACGGTTATTACCGTTGGATTTCTTGCCGTCCTCTATCCGGTGCATTATCTGAGCAAAAAACGGCTTAACAAAGGGACGCTCGTCTGCCTGCTGTTGCCGTTTGTGCTGATGAGTTGCGGTGCGGGAAACAGAGGGCGGAAAGACGGAGAAATAAAAGAAATAGCCGTCACAATCGAGCCGCTCCGTTATTTTGCAGGGAAGATAGCGGGAGACAGATACGCGTTCTTTTCAATCGTGCCCGCCGGACAGAGTCCGGAGACGTATGACCCCTCGCCCCGCGAAATGGTCAGGGCAGGCAAATGCGAGGCCTATTTTCACATCGGCCGGCTCGGATTCGAGCAAAAACTTGTCGCGTCCATCCGCGAAAACAATGCGGAGACGAAAGTGTTTGACCTGTCGGAGGGTTTGGATTTTTACGAAGACGCCGACCACGGACATGCCGGATGCGACCCGCATATATGGACGTCTTTCAGAGGCGCCAGAGTGATGTCGGCGAATATCCTCAAGGCGTTTTCCGTTTTGGACGGAAAAAATTACGATTATTACCGGTCAAACTATCAGCGGTTAACCGGCGAACTGGATTCCCTGGAGCATGGTGTGCGTGCGCGGTTGAAAGAACTTTCGTGCCGCAGTTTTGTGATTTATCATCCCGCCCTGACTTATTTTGCCGACGAACTGGGACTGAAACAGTACAGCATTGAAAACGAGGGCAAGGAACCGTCGCCGGCTTTCCTGAAGAAACTGATTGAAGAAACGAAAGGCGGGAAAGTCAAAGTCGTATTTGTGCAGATGGAGTTCGACAGCAGGCATGCCGAACAGATAGCCCGCGAGATTGGCGCGGTTACGGTTGTAATCAATCCTTTGGATTACCGGTGGGACGAACAGATAAAGGTAATAGCGGAAGCATTGGCGGAAAATGGAAAAACGGATTGAGATAAGGAACGTCACGGTGATGTACGATACAAAACCGGTCTTGAGAGATATCGACCTGGATGTCCTGGAAAGTGATTTCCTCGGGATAACAGGCCCTAACGGAGGCGGAAAAACGACGCTCCTGAAAGTGGTCCTGGGGCTGATGAAGCCCGTCGCGGGGAGTATTTCTTTCTTTGATTGCGGAAAGCCCGTATCCTCATTGAAAATGGGCTATCTCCCGCAGGTGAATCCGATAGACAAACGTTTCCCGATATCCGTATACGAAGTCATCGCATCGGGACTGGCCGGAGCCAAACCCCGTTTCCGCGATTTCACGGCGTCGCAGAAAGACCGTATCCGGGAAATCATGGCCCGGATGGGGCTGGAATCGTTTTCGAAGCGCGCCGTCGGCGAACTTTCGGGAGGGCAGTTACAGCGTGCGCTTCTTGCACGCGCCGTCGTTTCGAGGCCTCAGGTTCTGATTCTGGACGAACCCAATACGTACATTGATAAAAACTTTGAATCCAGGTTTTATGAACTGCTTGGGGAAATTAATAAGGAGACTGCCGTCATGCTTGTTTCGCATGATGTGGGAACGCTGCTTACCCTGGTGAAGAATGTGGCTTGCGTGAATGAAACGCTTCGTTATCATAACGGCGCGGACATATCCGGCGATTTTATATTTTAATAATGTATGGTGGAACGGAAACGTATATTGATAACCGGCGCAAGCGGTTTTATCGGAGGTTTTCTCGTAAAAGAGGCGCTGGAGCGGGACTATGAAGTCTGGGCGGGCGTGCGGGCGCGCAGTTCCCGCAAATATCTGCAGGATAAGCGGATTCACTTCATCGACTTGCGGTACGATTCCGCAGAGGCGCTTGTCGAACAGTTGCGCGAAATCGTCGCCTCGGCAGGTGCATGGCATTATGTGATTCATAATGCGGGCGTTACAAAAACACTCCGGAAAGCGGATTTTTACAGGGTGAACGCCCTTCATACGCGGGTATTGGCCGAGGCGCTTGCCGCCGCGGATTGCACTCCCCGCAAGTTCCTCCTGATGAGCAGCCTGAGCAGTTACGGCCCTGTGAATGAAAATTCATTCGAGCCTGTACGCATCGACGACGACCGGCAACCGGATTCCCTTTACGGCAGAAGCAAACTTGACGCCGAATTATTCCTCAAGGCTCAAACGCGCTTTCCCTACATCATACTTCTTCCTACCGGCGTCTATGGCCCCGGTGACAGGGACTACCTGATGGAAATAAAAAGCATCCAATCCGGATTCGATTTGAAAATCGGCATGAAACCGCAGAAGATAACTTTTATTTATGTTAAGGATTTGGCCGTCGCCGCGTTCCTGGCAATCGAAAACGAAGCGATAAAAAACAGGTCGTATTTCGTCGCGGACGGGGATGTTTATACCGATACGGATTTTGCGCATATCGTGAAAAAACTGCTGGGTAAACGCTTCGTGATGAGCCTCCGCATACCCGCCTGGATGTGTTACGCCGCATGTGTTTTTTCCGGAATAGCCGGGCGCCTCACCGGCAAGGCAATGACCCTGAATACGGATAAGTATCACATCCTCAAACAGCGCAACTGGATTTGTGAAACGGAACCGATACGGCGCGACCTGGGTTTCGCGCCCGCATACGACCTGGAAAAAGGACTTGAAGAGACGATTCGTTACGGCCGGGACAACGGATTACTGTGACGGACAATTTTTAAATTTGCCGTATCGTTCCGTCTGCCCTGAACAAAAAAAATGCATTATTTAAATGCCTGTAAATAATCGTGTTATTATTTTATGCAAAAAAATATTGGAAAAAAACAGGAAAAAGCATTGCGATTAAAAAAAAGTTACTTAACTTTGCACATAAATATTAGATGAAGAAGGATAATATAGTTTGGCGCATGTCATCTAATCCTTTAAAATCTAATTTTTTACCGAGAGCCGGTTGTGAAAAGGGATGCATTTCCGATTCACGAGATAGGGTGATTGGTTGTACGCCTGAGGGCGGAGTTAAAATGGGCTTCTATGCGGTAACCTCCGGGTAACCGGAGTGCTAGAGCATAATGCTAAACGTTATTCATTATTCATTACTGAAAATCCCCGAGCGTGAGTTCCGGGATTTTTTTTTGTTCGTTCGCCACTTCATCTCTTTCCCGCCGGACGAAAATCGGATCATTCCGGAACCTGAGTTTGCTCTCGCAGATTGTCGGGGAACTTTCGGGAAAAGGATATTGATAATGAACATATCATTGTTATCAATTTTGATTTTTTTGAATTTGCCCGCCTGAAAACGGCAAAAGATTTGTACGACTACTTGTTCCGCTCGTGAATATGAATGAAAACCCTGCGTGCACGCGGCAATTCAGCATTTTTATGACCGGTTCGAATGTGCAATTGCTTTCCGGCGAACTTGCCACATATTTGTCGGGACGGTATGTGAATTTTTTGATTACTCCGTTTACACTCGAGGAAACACTGCAAATTACCGGAGCAACCGACCATAAAGCCGCTTTCGAAAATTATATGAAATGGGGCGGATTACCGGGGCGATTCGCATTCAAAACCGAAATGGAAACACAAAAATATTTACAGGATGTTTACGATGCAATTATTCTGCGAGACATTGTTATCCGAAAGAAAATCAGGGATATAAATTTGTTGAACAATATCATTCAGTTCCTTCTCGAAAACACGGGCAGCATTTTTTCGGCCAACATGATTTCAAAATATCTTAAATCGCAAAGTCGCAATGTTTCAGCCGAATCGCTTTACAATTCACATCGAATACATCATCGAATCGCTGTTATTTACAAAAGTACATCGTTTCGATATAAAAGGGAAAAACGTTTTTGCAACGCTCGAAAAATACTATATTGCTGATATGGGCATACTGCAGTTGAAACGCAGTTTGATTAACGAGCGCCTCGGCGGTCGTCTGAAATGTATGGAGGCTAACGAACTGCTGGCAAAAGGATATAAAATTAATGTGGGTGTAACCCGCAATGCGGAAATTGATTTTGTCGCTGAAAAAAACAACGAAACGGAATATATTCAGGTTTGCTATCATATTGATTCCGACGAAATCCTGCAGCGGGAAATAAACGCTTTCAACGGTATTCCCGAAAAAAAATGTTGATTACCACCGACAATTTCGATTACAGCCGGAAAGGAATCAAGTCGATAAACATTATCGACTGGCTGTTGCAGGGAAAATGATTCCCCTCCTCTTTTTCCTGTCGCATTTTGATTTCACCGTTATCCTGTCTATGCGGAACAATGGCGCAAAATGGTCTGAAACAGTACATTCGTTAAACGCAAACAGATTCAAAACCGGGCGCAACTGTAATTTTGACATCACAGTCGCCAAATGCCTGCATTTCAGGCATAAAAAAAATAACCGGAAAAATATTGCATGAATCTTACATGAAAATAAAATGCTTTTGCTACCTTTTTGATAATTTTCGGAAGATAATAAAATTATTCGATGAAAAGGACATGTTGATAACGAAAGCGTTTTAAGATATTATCCTGTTTCCATTCTCGCAAAGAAAATAAGCACAAGGATGATAGCAACAAATGCCTACGTTTCATATCTTGTATAATAAACAATTTGTTATAAGGATAGGAGCGTAGGATGCTGTTGCTTTTTGTGCCGAGCTTTGCGAGAGCTGGAAACAATAAGCATTTTAACAGTTTCCTGCGCTTTCGCATTTTTAATAAATTCAATATTTACCGTCGAACGAAGAGGAGACAGGGAGGCACAAAAATAAACAGTGTATGAAACAGTTGTATTTGACTTTGGCAATGTGTATTTGCACAATGGGATTAATGAGTTGTGGCGCATCAATGACTGCGACAGGCAATCATGCAACAACGCTCACAAACGTACAGTTATCCCGGAATAATTTTGAAGTACTCGGCAGAGTTTGTGGACACAAACTGAAAAATCATCACTCCGTTCTAACTTTTTTATACGATGACCAATAAGAATGAAGAGATAAAATTTAGATGCACCGCGTTTGAAAAATCCATTATCAAACAAAAGGCATTTCAGACCGGCAAGACCGTTTCGGAATATTGCCGTATTCAATCCATAAACGGCA
>JAIRYY010000159.1 GCA_031267485.1 Tannerella sp. | reverse complement strand
GGAAGGCCTATGCGCGTATACGCGGAAGGTACTATGCGCGTATACGCGGAAGGCCTATGCGCGTATACGCGGAAGGTACTATGCGCATATCCGCAGAAGGCCTCTGCGCGTATCCGCAGAAGGCCTCTGCGCATATCCGCAGAAAGCCTTCCGTATATATATACCTGAGTTCGACCTGAGAATTACAATAAATGCCTTCCGCAACCTGTGCCGTTCCGTCACGGAACAGCGCTGACAGATCGAAATTAATACCTTTAAAATTCAGATGAAATGAAAAGGATTTTAAGAACATTCCTGCACTTCTTTCGTAATGAAGCGCACTGCGAGTTCCCGGTTGTCGTACGCAACCTTATTCAGAAGTTCCCGGCGGTGGCGAACGTTATCGCCACAGGAAGTCCCCGACAGCGCGAACCCCGCCGTCCCCCCCACCCCGCAATTGCGGGGCGCGGGGGCATACAAAATTCCCGCTCCGTGTCATATCACGAAGCGGGAACTTTTCTTTCAGACCCTGCGCGCGCGGGCTTGCAGGGGAGGGAGACAGCGGCGCTATATCGTTTTCTCCACGTTCCAGACGAATGCGCGGAGGCCGAGCTGTTCGGTGCGCATGTCCATTTCGCGGAGCGCATGCAGCAGCGGGTCTACCTTTTCGTCGTCCACAACCGTTATGATGGCGGCGTTCATTGCCGGCCAGGCGTGGCTGCCGTAATGCGGTTCGCCTTTCCGGGTGCCGCGTCCCTGAACCTGTTCCACGCGGGTAAAACCGCGGCAGTTCATCCGGTCGAGCAGCGTGATGATGCGTTCGTTATAGGCCTGGTCAAATGTTATCAATATTGATTTCATACGTTTATCTTGTTTTTTTGGGTTTGAGTATTCTGGACTTGCGCGCCTGGTAATAATCGTCCAGTTCGCGGGCCCTGCTCATTTTGCGGCGCTGACGCTTGATGCCGATGGCGGCAAACAGGCAGTAGAGGACGGGCACCAGAATCAGCGTCAGCAGGGTCGAGACCGTCAGGCCGCCGATTACGGCGATACCCATCGGACGCCACATCTCCGCGCCCTGGCCGGTGCTGATCGCCATCGGTATCATGCCGAGGATGGTCGTCAGGGTCGTCATCAGTACCGGACGCAGACGGCTCTTTCCGGCCGTGACGACCGAGTTGATGACCGCCATTCCGCGTTCGCGGCAGAGCGTGGTGTAGTCTATCAGGACGATACCGTTCTTCACGACGATACCTATCAGCATGATTCCTCCCAGGAGGCTCATGACGCTGAGCGTGCTCCCCGTCAGGAACAGCGCCAGAAGCACGCCGCTGACGGCAAACGGTATGGAGAACATGATGATGAACGGATACGAGAGCGATTCGAACTGTGCGGCCATTACGATAAAGACGAGCGCGACTATCAGAAGCGCCAGCACGCCCAGGTCGCCGAACGATTCCTGCTGATCCTCGTACGTTCCGGCCACCTGAACGTTGACGCCCGACGGCAGGTCCAGCCGGTCAATCACCTCCTTGCCCTGCGCGACGACGTCGCCCAGCGCGGCGCCCGATATGACGGCCGAAACGGTTACGATACGCTGACGGTCTTTCCGCTCAATGGTCGGCGGGGCAAAACGCTCGACGACCCGGCCCAGCTCCCTCACCCGGAGCGCCCGTCCCTGACTGTTATAGATAAGGATGTTCTCGATGTCGTCCAGGGAGGTGCGGTACTCCGGCGCGTAACGGACAACGATGTCGTACTCGTCGCCGTCCTCGCGGTAGCGGGAAGCGATGGCGCCGTTGATGCGGTTGCGCAGGTACGTGCCCGCGGTGGAGAGATTCAGCCCGTGCAGGGCGAGCTTTTCGCGGTCGAAATCCACCTGGTATTCCGGCAGATAATCCCCGCGGCTGATGTTCACCTCCGTGACGCCCTTTATGTCAAACAGTCCGCTGCGCAGCTCTCCGGCGATGCGGTCGGTTTCGGCCATATCGTAGCCGTAGATTTCAAAATCGGCCGTCGCCTGTCCTCCCATGCCGGTGTTGCCTCCGACAATCACCTGCGTCTTGCTAAACTCCGGGTACGCCCGCAGGTCTTCGCGCATCAGGTCGCCGATCTCCATCATCGTGCGCTTCCGGTCTTCGGGGTCAAGCAGCCGTATGTTGAAAGCGATGATATGGGAGCCGTTGTTCTGCATCGAGGCAAAGATATTGTCGGAGCTGGCCTGCCCCACCCTGTAATTGCAGACCGCAATCTCGTCCCTGTATTTTTCGAGCCACTCGCCCGTCAGCTTGCCGGCCATTTCCTGCGCCCGTTCCTTGCGTGTGCCAATCGGCATTTCGAGGTTGGCCGAAATCGACGCGTTATCCTGCGTCGGGAAAAACTCCGTGCCGATACCTCCGGCAACGAGCAGGCTGAGCGCGAAGAGGGCGAAACTGGAGAAGATGACCGTTTTCCGGTGGCGTACCGACCAGTTTATCATGCGCGAGTACGCAACGTCGAGCTTGTCCAGCACATGCTGAATCGGATGATAAAACATCCTGAAGGCGCGCGACGGTTTCTTCTGCAGGCGAAGCATCCGCGAGGCAAGCATCGGCGTCAGCGTCAGCGAGCAGACGAGCGAGATAATCATGATTGTACACATCATCCAGCCCAGCTGCTTGAAGAGCACGCCCGTCATGCCGGAAATCATCGTCAGCGGGAAAAACACGGCAAGCATCGTCAGCGTGGACGCGATGACGGACAGCGCGACCTCGTTCGTCCCGTGAACGGCGGCCTGTTTCGGCTCCGACCCGCGCTCGATGTGCGTCGTTATGTTTTCAAGCACCACAATGGCGTCGTCCACGACCATCCCGATGGAGATGGACAGGGCGGAAAGCGATATGATATTGATCGTGTTCCCCGTAATCGCCAGGTAAATGAACGACGCTATCAGCGACAGCGGAATGGTGATGGAGATAATCAGCGTCGCCCTCCAGCGCCCGAGGAAGAAGAACACGACCAGGACGACGAACAGCAGGGCATAAAGCACCGTCTCCGTCAGGCTGTCAATCGTATTCATGATATTGTCGGACGTATTGTTGATGATGCCAAGTTTCACATCCGGCGGGAGGTTATCCTGAAGCGCCGGGAGCATCTCGAGCACCCGGTTGGCAATCTCGACCGAATTGGCGCCCGACTGCTTCTGGACAATAATCATCCCTCCGCGCCTGCCGTTCGTGTATGCCTCCTGCGACCGTTCCTCCACCGTGTCGACCACTTTCGCCACGTCGCGCAGGTATATGCTGGCGCCGTTATAGCTCCCGACGACGATATTCTCCATCAGGCGCGAATCCTTAAACTCGCCCTCCACGCGCAGTGCATACGTTTCGGAACCGATGTCGAAGTTTCCGCCGGGAATATTCCGGTTTTCCGCGCCGATAATGCCGCTGATGACTTCAATCGTCAGGTTGTACGCCTCCAGCTTGTTCGGGTCGCAGTAGACCTGTATCTCGCGTTTCGGCGCGCCGGCTATCGAGACCGTGCCGACGCCGGGAATACGCGCCAGCGGATTGGCCACATCGTCGTCAAGTATCTTGTAAAGCGCCGCCTGACTCTCTTCCGCCTGCACCGAAAGCATGATAATGGGTATCATGTCGGTGCTGAACTTGAAGATGATGGGCGTCTCCGCCTCGTCGGGCATCGACGACGATATCATGTCCAGCTTGTCCCGGACGTCGTTGGTCAGCACGTCGATATCATACCCGTACTCAAATTCCAGGGTCAGCAGCGACAGGTTTTCCGACGAGCGGGATGTAATATGTTTCAGGTTGCTTACCGTATTCAGTATGTTTTCCAGCGGACGGGAAACGTTGTTTTCAATGTCGCTCGCACTCGCGCCCGGATATGCCGTCATCACCATAATGACGTTCGTATCAATGTCCGGCAGCAAATCGACCGGCAGCCGGGAATACGAGAACAGTCCGAACAGCACTATCGCAGCAAAGCACAGCGCTGTCATAATCGGTCTTTTGACCGCTCCTTCATATAAACTCATAATTTGTAACGATTAATTTTATTTCTCAATTTCCACCTCAACGCCGTCAAGCAAACGCGCCTGACCGGCAACAACGACTTCCGCATCGCTGTCCACGCCGGAAATCAATTCGTAGTATTCGCCCATGCGGCGTCCAAGTTCGACTTTGCTGTAGGAGACCTTTCCGCCCTTGTGAACAAAGACATAGCGGTCGCCCGAACCGGCCTGTTTCACAACGGCGCGGTCGGGTATGACGACGCGGTCCAGCGCTCCGAAATCGACCGTCACGCGGGCAAACATCCCGGGACGGACGCGCATGTCACGGTTCTCGAGGCGTATTTCCACCGGGAACGTGCGGGTAGCCGCATCGACGGTCGGATAAACCAGATTCACCTGCCCGCCGAACACTTCGTCGCCGTACACGTCCAGCCGGATATCCACCGGCGTGCCTTTCCGCATCCGGGTGAAATACGTTTCCGGGACGTTCAGCATCAGCCGCACGGGCATCATCTGTTCGATTGTCAAAATCGGCGCCGCGCCCGAATACATGTCGCCGTCGTCGTAATTGCGCGCCGTCACAACTCCGCTGATAGGGCTCAACAGAGCCGTATTCTCCTGCGTGTTCTTATAGGACGTTTCCCTCACTTCGAGCGCCATTTTCGCCGCATCCCATTCGGATTTCGAGACGCCTCCCACTTTATACAGCTCGTCTATCCGCCGGAACTCAATCCGCTGGTTTTCGAGCTGAAGTTCGAGCTGCCGGAGGTTTGCGGCATCCATCTGTACCAGTTTCCCGCCTTTCGACACGCGGTCGCCCACTTCGACAAATATCCGGGAAATACGCACGGGCATCGCCGGGGCGATGTTGTTCTTCGCTTCCGCCTCCACCGTAGCCGTATACTCCTGCGTCTGGGGCACCGACTGCAGGCGGGCTTTTTCTATTTTTACAACAGGCCTCTCATCAACTTTTCCGGCATCCGTCTTTTCCTTTTGCCCGGAACATGCGGCCAGCAGGACCACTCCTGTCAATACTGCTAATTTAATTCCTTTTTTCATATATATCCGTATTTTATTTTATTCTTTTATATCGTTATCATATCCCAAAACCTGCTCCAAATCGGCTTTTGCCGTCAGATAGTTGAAAATGGACTGGTTGTACGTAAGTTGCGTCTGCGTCAGGGCGACTTCGGAATCGTTCATCTCCAGAATCGTCCCCTTCCCCACTTCATACCGCTTCTGCGCAATCAGCCGCCCTTTCTCGGCCTGCAGTATGCTTTCCTTGTTACTGAGAACCTGCTCGACGCTGGCCTTCATGTTATCCAGGTAGCTTTGCGCCTGCATCCGCAGCATCCGTTCCGCATTCAGGCGCGTTTCGGCAATCTGGCGAATCTGGATTTTAGTCTGCCTGATTTTCGGGGCATTATTTGCCTTGAACAGGGGAACGGTCAGCGACAGCCCGACCGTGGAATAGGGGAACCACTTGTATTGGCCAATCTTGAAATCGTTATTCAGCGACGTGTACATATAATTGAACGAAGCGCCAAGCGTCGGCATGTAATTCGTTTTCTGAAGTTTCAGGTTTTGCTCCAGCATCGTTGCGTTCAAATCCAACTGCCGCAGGTCGGTATTTCCGTCAAACGAAAAAACCTCGTTTTTCAGTTCGTTTTCAAACAGGAAATGCTCATAATCCCTCAGGTTGCCGGCAATCTCGAGCTGAACATCCGCATCCACGCCCATCAGCACTTTCAGCTGCAGCCGCGCCAGGTTAACGCCGTTGCGCGTGGATACCACATTAGGCTCCAGGCTGCGCACCTGCACGTCAGCGCGTATTTTATCGTATTCGCTGACGAGGCCCTGCCGGAACATCTCGTTAACGACCTTGAAGTTCGCTTCGGCCTGCCGGAACGCCTTCAGCAGGACGTCGTAACTGTCCTGCGCCAGCAACAGCTGATAATAGGCTTTCGTCACCTGATTTATCATCCCTATTTTCGACGAGCGGGACTTTTCGACGGCAAGCTCGACATCCGTTTTCGTCAGGTTAATACTCTTGTACAGGGCAGGGGCAAACAAGGGCAGATTGACGGCCACTCCTCCGCTGTACGAATTGTCCGTACCAACCTGAATCGTCTGGCTCTGACCGTTAAATTCCATTACCATCGTCTGCTTTTTCAGCGTCCTGCCATAAGACCCCGACAGGGAAACGTCCGGGAAAAGACCCGCATACGCTTCCTGGCTTGCCGTTTTCTTCAGTTCAATCTCCATCCCCGCAACGACGACCGTCGGGTTGTCGGCAAGCGCGATGTCAATCGCCTGCTCCAAATTAATCTCTATTTTTCCGGGAAGCGTATCGCCCGGAACACCCTTCTGCGAAGCGTCCCGCATGCCCGCAAGGCCTTCCGCCTCAGCGGAAAAGACCGTACCTGCAACGCATAGCAGAACACCTGCAATCATTCTCATCTTTCTACCTTTTAACATCATCATTTAATTAATAATTTGTATAACTCTAAACATTATCGTGCTCATACCTCTTTTTCACAAGAAACCTGTCTAAAACGTCGCGCCCGGTATCCGTACAGATGCCGCGCAGCAAAATGAAAAAAAACGTGTTGTGCACCTCCTCGTTGGTATATTTGGCGAATATGCCGGAAGGCTCGCGTTTGCTGGTGCGTTCGTGAAACAGCAAAGATAAGATATCGTAATTCACGTCCGACATAAACACGTCCTCCCGCACCCCGCGCCTCAGCAATTCAATTATCTTGTTCAGGAAGATACTTTTACTTCCCGTCAGCAGCCGGGATGCGTTCGGATAACGCTTTATGTCTTCAAAAAAGTCTTCGCATATCCACGACGGCCTCTCCATCAGTTTCTCATTAAACAGCAGGAGGACGTCGAGTGCGGTATAATGCTTTTTCTCCAGCGACTCGATGTATTCGAAGAACGGTTCGCGCAGCATGTTCAGCACGGCGATGAGCAGCGATTCCTTATCGCTGAAAAACTCGTACAGCGTCCGCTTGGAAACGTTCGCCTTCTGCGCGACATCGTTCATGCTGACGCGCCTTATGCCGTTGCGGGCAAACAATTCGACGCTTACATCTTTTATATGTTCCTTTAGAGACATGATTCAATAACTAAAAAACCGGTGCAAAGATAGACCGTATAAAGTAAACCGAAAAGGTATATGCGGTTACATTATTAGTCAAAATA
The DNA here is from genome assembly GCA_031267485.1 of Tannerella sp. GTDB lineage: Bacteria > Bacteroidota > Bacteroidia > Bacteroidales > Tannerellaceae > Tannerella. The sequence goes on along the minus strand of JAIRYY010000159.1, from coordinate 7,490 downwards.
GAAACACAAATATGTTTTATATCAATTATACATAAAAAAAACAAAAAAACAATCGGTAAAAACAAAACATAAGAGAATTACCATTATATTTGCGGCAAAAAAAAACAGAAAAGCTATGTCCAATATACTGACAAATGAACTCGCGTTAATAAAAGACGCCATCACCTCGTATGATAATTATCAGGACAACGTGATAATCATAGAATTTGACAATACGTCATCGTCGTTTGAGCTGAAAAATTTCGCGGCGTCAATCCCGTCCCGTTTCGACGCCATGATTTTAATAAGCCTCTCGGACGGCGAAATGGAAATACAGATAGACTATGTCACATACAAGGCCTGCAAAAATTCGCTCACCCTGATTATGCCCACCCACATAACGCACTTCATAGGCGGAAACGACCACCTGAAAGGCTGGGTACTGGCCATCTCGAAATCATTCCTGCAGGCATTTCCCAACAAGCAGCATCTGCCCAACGTCATTTCATACATGCAATTCAAGAAAAACCCGCTGACGTACTTTGGCGACATCGAATACAAATCCATTTATTCAAGCCTCGACTCCGTCCGCAACAAGATGCGCCAGCATGCGCACCTGTTCTACAATGAATTGATAAAAAACGCGCTGAAGATGTTTTTCCTCGACCTGGGCAACGTCTATCTGAGTAAAAAGGAACGTTTCACTCCCCCGACGCTCTCGCGCCGGGAAGAACTGTTCGTCGATTTCCTGGCGCTGCTGCAGAACAACTGCAAAAAGCAGCACGACGTCAAATTTTATGCGAACGAACTCTGCATCACCACCCAGTATCTGTCCTCCATCCTCAAGAAGGATAGCGGGAAATCCGCAAGCCAGTGGATTCAGGAAGCCCTCATGATTGAAGCCAGGGGAATGTTAAAGACGCCCCGCATAAACGTCCAGCAGGTAGCAAACGAACTGAATTTCCCCGACCAGTCGACTTTCGGCAAGTTTTTCAAAAAACATACCGGCATGTCGCCCATGACTTTCCGCAAATCGTGAATCCGTATACATATAATATAATGTAAGCGCCGGGGTTCATATTTTAAGGACAAGTTTAGAGGAGAATTTCTTTGCATAACGGATATTTTGATTAATTTTGCGACCATTATCAATATAAAAGCAGACGAATCAAATGGGAGGATTTTTCGGAACAATATCCAAAGCAGCCTGTATTACGGATTTATTTTATGGCACGGACTATCATTCGCACCTTGGAACGCGCCGGGGCGGTATCGCGACATTTCACGACGGAATCTTTTACCGTTCGATTCACAATATTGAAAACTCTTATTTTCGAAGCCGGTTCGAAAAGGGGCTGGACAAGTTTTACGGGAACTCCGGTATCGGCGTGATAAGCGACACCGACCCGCAGCCCATTTTCATGCATACCCGCCTGGGCAAGTTCGCGATTGTAACCGTTGCGAAAATCAACAACATCGACGAACTCGAACGGGATTTGCTGAAAAAGGGATTCCATTTTTCCGAATTAAGTTCGGGCAGTATCAACCAGACGGAGCTTCTCGCCCTGCTTATAACGGAAGGCGCTTCATTCGTCGAAGGCATCGAAAATGTCTACAACAAAATACAAGGCTCATGTTCCATGCTGCTTCTAACGGAGGATGGCATCATCGCCGCACGCGACAAATACGGCCGGACGCCTGTCCTGATAGGGAAAAAGGACGGTGCGTATGCCGCCGCAAGCGAAACGGCCAGTTTTCCCAACCTTGACTTCGAGTTTGAATACAACGTGGGGCCGGGAGAAATCCTGCTGCTGACGGCCGACGGGATGACGCAACTCCGCAAACCGAACAAAAAAATGCAGATATGTTCTTTCCTGTGGGTATACTACGGCTATCCGGTATCCACGTACGAAAACGTAAATGTCGATTTTGTCCGCTACGGATGCGGGCTGAACATGGGCAAAAACGACGCAACCAAAGCCGATTATGTTGCCGGCATCCCCGATTCGGGCGTGGGAATGGCGCTCGGTTATGCCGAGGGGAAAGGTATCCCGTACCGCAGGGCGATTGTCAAGTACACGCCCACATGGCCACGCAGTTTCACGCCCGCCAACCAGTCCATAAGAGACCTCGTCGCAAAAATGAAATTAATCCCCAACAAAAAGCTGCTGGAGGGCAAACGCGTCATCTTCTGCGACGATTCCATCGTTCGCGGCACGCAACTGCGCGACAACGTGAACATCCTGTACAAATTCGGAGCAAAAGAAGCGCACATGCGCGTCTGCTGCCCGCCCATCCTCTTCGCGTGCCCTTTCATCGGGTTCTCCGCGTCCAAATCGCCGCTGGAACTTATCGCACGCCGGACAATAAAGGAACTCGAAAACGGCGATGACGAAAAAAATCTCGACCGGTACGCCTCGACCCACACGGAACAGTATAACTGCCTGGTCGAAAACATCCGAAAGAAACTCAACATCACAACCCTCCGGTTTAACACGCTGGAAGACCTGATAAAGGCAATCGGATTACCCAAGGAAAGCGTTTGCACGCACTGCTACGACAATTCCAGCTATTTCTGAGATATTATTAACTATAAATACCCTATTCACATGAAACGGCGAAATTTTATGAAAATGGCAGGCGCGTTATCCGTTGTCCCTGCAATAGGTGCGGCTTCACCTCTGAAAAGCCTTATACCATCCTCCGGCGCAAAAGAGATTTACGAATGGCGCATATACACGCTTACCGGCGACGGAGACTCGCTGGATGCTTTCTTTAAAGACGTACTGTTCCCGGCGTACAACCGCAAGAAAATCAAAACCGGCGCATTCCGGCTGTACAAAGTGAAAGAGGGCGAAAAAGAACAGCGGCATACCTTATTCATCTATCCGGATATCGACACGTACCTCCAGATAAAAAAGACCATCTGGGACGACAGCGAATTTCGCCGGAAAGCGCAGGCCTTTTATGACGCAACAGCGCCCTCGCCCGTCTATTCCGCATTCGAATCATACCTGAGCGAAGCGTTCGACAAAATACCGGTTCACCGCAAACCGGACCCGTCGCGGGGACTGTTCGAAATACGCATCTACCACAGCCCTAACGAAGAAGCCAACCGGCGAAAGGTCAGAATGTTCAACAGCGAAGAAATCGACCTGTTCGACAAGGTAGCCATCAATTCCGTCCTTTACGGGGAAATCCTGTCCGGCCCGAACATGCCCGCCCTACTCTACCTCACATGGTACAAAGACGAGGAAACGCGCGGCGAAGCATGGGAACAGTTCAGGAATCATCCGGACTGGAAACGGATGTCCGCGCTGCCCGAATATGCGCACACGGCAACCCGCAATCAAAGCATCTTCCTGTCGCCCATGCCCTATTCGCAGCTGTAGATTCTGTTCATCCGGCGCTTTCAGTAGGTAATTGTGATATCAACGATGTCGCTTTTCATTGAGACGGGCACATTCTCCCTGTCGTAACGGTAGTCGTAATTGTAAACGCCGTCCTCTTCCGCGCTGACGACCGTTTCCCTGACGAGATTGCCGGAATAATTGAATAAAAGACGGTTGTAGGCGCTTCTGTAATCCCTGTCCCCGTATGCCGAGTAGGCGAGATACCAAAGCGGCAGATTTATTTTTGACGCGGCGCCTGTGTTGCCGTCATATTCGTAATCGTAAGAGGCTGTTTTTTCGGAGGTAGCCCTGTCGTAAACGACCTGTTTCACAAGCTGTCCCGTCGCGGAATCGTAAGTCAGTTCCGCATAAGACTGCCCTTCGCGAATCAGGGTGAGTTCTCCGTTCTCTCCGGTACGGGAATAGGTTCCCGCGTCCGTTATTCTTACGGGAATGTCATGCTCATCCAATTCCAACTCCGTCCGTATCAGAGCGAAACCCGGTTCGTAGGAGGCTTCGACAATAATTCTGCGGTCTTCCCGTCTGAAACCCATCCATCCGCTCCCGTCGGCGACCGTTTTGTCTTCGGGGGAAAGGCCAATGGATGCCAGTTCATTATCTTCATAGCTGAAACGCCGGATAGCGCCTTTCTTTTCTTTCACTTCGGAAAGTTTGCCGTCCCGGTAATAAAATAGCATGTCACCGCCCCAGCCGTTATGGACAGTGATTTTGCTGGGTCGCCCGCTTTCTCCCGTGAGCTGCAGGTCGCTGTCACCGTCGCCGCATGAGACAATGCCGACGACGCACAGCAAGGTAAACATGAATGGTAGTGTAATTGTTTTCATACATTTTGATTTTTTAGTTTTATATTCCGTATTTTAGCTGCAAAGATAGCCATACGCATATAAACGCAGGCGGCGCCTCGGGTTAAAAATGTATAATTGTCATATGGCCATTATTAAAATTTCCCGAAACACAGTCAGTCGACATTCATGCTTTGACGCACTTGCGCCAGGGCGTCGTTATAGGCCTGAAGTTCATTCATATACATGTCGAAATTTTCAACTTTACCGTAATCGCCGTCCGCGCTTATCAGGAAAGAGCCGTGCGAAATGTAACCGGATGAATTTCTGCTCCCGACGAACAGGCCAGCATGCCTGTCGAACAGGGGCGGGACAAGAATCCTGTCGCACACGTAAGTACATTCCGGGGTAATATCGACACTTCCGTCATCGTCAAGATAAAAGTATTTCACTTTCACCGGCGTCGACAGGCCAAAGTTATTCGTGCCGACATCGCCGCTGAAAAAGAGGACGGCTCCGTATTTCCCGCTCTCCCAATCCTTAAAGGCGCATGACCTCGATGCGTCCATTTTCACATTCTTCAACCGTCCGAACTCCGCCATGTCGCGTTCCGACAGTGCACTCGCGTACATTTGCAGGGATTGATTCCTCAATTGCCGACCCTGCATGTTTTGCATGTACAACCACTGATACAATTGTTCCACCAACATAACATTTTTGCTTTACTTCCGTCCTTCTACGGAATATTTCAGATTAAATACCGCCTACTCTTTACTGGATTTTCAGCTTTACCTCCCTTTTTTTTATCTTTCCCGTCCGGACATAAAAATAGCGTGGAAACAACCTGTACGAGTATCAGGTTTCCACGCCTATCGAAGCTACAAGTCGTTCCACGCCGTAATATACGACGCTTACTAACCTATTCTTGCTTCTATAACTCATGAAAATGAATCAAATTGTGGAAAAGTGATACTCAAGAACAGCTGTAATCGCTATTTTATATGTCCTGTTTGCAGGGACTGTCTCAAAAAAAAAAATTCCGCCCCTGTTTTTTTCGCTTATATCATAAATTTATCTTTTAAAATTCCCGCACAAAATTACAACAATAATTTTAATTACAGGCATGAAAATCACCTGTTTTTTTATTTCACACGCCGATTTTTCCTGCAAATCCACGGAATCCCATTGCGCCGGAGAAGCGCTTTTATCGACGGCTTGCGGCCGCGAAATCTGACATACAGGACATTGGGGTCTTCACTGTCGCCCTGGCTGAGGATGTTGTCGCGGAACGACTGCGCCGTTTTTTTGTCGAAAATGCCCTTTTCCCTGAAAACGGAAAACGCATCCGCATCCAGAACTTCCGCCCATTTGTAACCATAATATCCGGCGGCATAGCCTCCCGAAAAAATGTGTCCGAAATGACAGCTAATGACGGTCTGCCCGGCTTCGGGGAGTATGGCCGCCTTTCTCCGGACTTTTCTCTCGAAACGTTCGATGTCGCCGTGGAACGGGACGCCAAGCGTATGCCACGCCATGTCCAGCAGACCAAACCCAATCTGACGGCAGCAGGCATATCCGGCGTTGAAATTCGACGCGGCGATGATGTTTTTCACCAGTCGCGCGGGGATTTTCTTCCCGGTTTTGTAATGCAGGCCTATGCGATTCAGGAATGCGGTTTCGTCGAGCCAGTTTTCCATTATCTGCGACGGGAGTTCCACGAAATCATGCTTCACGTTTGTGCCGGACATGCTTTCGTAACAGCACGCGCTCAACAGTCCGTGGAGGGCGTGACCGAACTCGTGCAGCAGGGTTTTCACCTCGCTGTACGACAGCAGCGACGGGCGTTCTTTTGTCGGACGCATGAAATTCATGGATATCAGCACGTGCGGACGGTGGTCATGGCCATCGCCATCCCTGTACTGCCCTTTCAGACTGCTCATCCAGGCGCCCGGCTGCTTCGTCTCGCGCGAGAAAAAATCGAGATACAGGAGACCCTGCAGGCTACCGTCCGAATCGATAACTTCACAGGCCGTGACATCCTCGTGGTAAACGGGTATCGCGGCGTTTCTGCGGAACGTCAGCCCGTACAGCTCCCCGGCAAGCCCGAAAACGCCATCCCTCACGGCTTCAAGCTCGAAATACGGGCGGGTCGTCTCGTCGTCGACCCTGAAACACCGCATTTTCAGTTTCTCCGCATAATAATTCCAGTCCCACGGCATGACCATAAAATCTTCATCGCTTTCCATCCCGGCGGCAAACCTGTTCAGGGTCTGACATTCGCTTACGGCCAAGGGCTTATAATTCTTCAGCAGCTGACGGAGAAGGTTGTATACCTGCCGCCCGTTCCTTGCCATTTTATTCTTCAAAACGTAGGACGCATAATCGCCATACCCCAGAAGACGCGCTATTTCGAGGCGGTTGTTCACGATTTTTTTAACGATATCCCGGTTGTCCGTCCCAACCGCCATTTTGGCCATGTATAACTTCCGGCGCAACTCGCGGTTGCCGGCATAGCGCATGAACGGGACATAGCTCGGCTCCGAAAGCGTGAAAAGCCACCCTTTCCGTCCTTTTTCCCCGGCAGCGTCGGCAGCAGCCTTGCGGACGTCGGCGGGAAGCCCCTGCAGGTCGTTCCGGTCGGTAAGGAACAACTCAAAAGCGTTCTCGTCGTTTAGCACGTTCCGGTCAAAGTCGACCGACAAAACGGCCAGCTCCGTACTCAAGTTCCGGTACGCCTCCCGCTCTCCGTCGCCAAGACCGGCGCCGCTGTCAACGAAATGGCTGTACATGTTTTCGAGCAGCCGGCAGTCCTCGACGGACAGATTCAGCGACGCCCGCTTCCGGTAGATTTCGTCCACCCGCCGGAAAAGAGGCGTGTTCAGGAATATGTAATGCGACGATTCGGACAACTCCGGCGTCACCGTCCGGGCTATTTCCATCATTTCCCCGTCCGACATGGCGCTGTAAATGCCGAAAAAAGCGTCGGACACTCTCCGGAGCCGTTCGCCGCTCCGCTCAAGCGCGACAACGGTATTCTCAAACGTCGGCACACAGGGATTACCCGCAATCCCGTCAACTTCCTCCCGTAACTGCCTGATACCCTCGCGGAAAGCCGGCAGATAATGTTCGCTTCCGATTTCGCAAAACGGCGTCGCCCCATGCAGCGTCGCATATTCGCCGAAAAACGGATTATTCCTTTTCATCATGATAAAATGTTTCAATCAATATTTTCGGCGGCAAAAGTAATCAATTTTCCTGAAAAACCGGGACATTGTCATGCGGCCATTTACATTTTGAGTCATTTCCGGGAACAAAC